>CBILQL010000259.1:0-7144 GCA_966238865.1 uncultured bacterium | reverse complement strand
AAGACCACCCTGCTCACCTACCGCAAGGAGTCGCTGAACCATTTCGCGCAGCTGCTCAAGGCCTCGGAGGTCACGCCCTTCCTGTCGCTGTTCGCCGGCAACTTCGCCGCCGTGGACAAGATCCAATGCGACATCGCCCTGGCCATCTTCAGCCCCGGCGACAACCTGGACGCCTACGTCCACGACGTGGCGGCCCTCAAGCTCATCGCCAAGGTCCCCTGCGTCCTCTCGGTGGTGAACGAAGGGGCCATGGCCCAGATCCAGGAGGCCAAGGCCGAGGTCGCCGCCGACGACATCCTCTACCTGCCCATGCCGCCCCAGGAGCTGGGCAAGATCCTCAAGACCTACGTGGCCTCGCTGCTCATCGAGCACCGGAAGGTGCGGCGCACGCCCGGCCTGCACCAGCAGAGCCAGGCCCTGGGGGCCATCCTCGTCGAGAACGGCATCATCACGCCCCTGCAGCTCAAGAAGGCCCTGGACTTCCAGAAGGAGACCTCGGGCCTGCGCCTCGGCGACGCCCTGGTATCCCTCGGCTACATCGACGAGTTCCAGAAGACCCACTTCCTGGCGAGCCAGCTGGGCGTGCCGGTATCCACCCCCAAGCAGTTCGCCTCCGCCGACCTGAACGTGGTGGCCCTGATCCCGGAGCGGATCGCCCGCGAGTACCACTGCATCGCCCTGGAGAAGCAGGACGACGAGCTGGTGGTGGCCATGGTGGACACCTCCAAACTTCGGCTCCTCGACAACCTGCGCGACCAGACCGAGCTCCGCATCACTCCCATCCTGGGCACCCTCGAGGACATCACCATGTCCATCGACCGGTACTACCGGGACATCGCCTCGCACCGAAGCGCCTCCGACCTGATGGCCGACCTCGCCACCGAGGTGCAGTACATCAAGAAGGTCGAGGAGGAGATGGGCGTCGAGGAGGCGGCCTCCGCCGGCGCCGAGCTGGGCATCATCAAGCTGGTCAACATGCTCATCGCCAACGCGGTGCGCGACCGCGCCAGCGACATCCACATCGAGCCCATGGAGAAGGAGCTGGTGGTCCGCTACCGCATCGACGGCGAGCTGCGCCGCGTGATGTCGCCGCCGCGGCACTCCCACCAGGCCATCATCACCCGCATCAAGATCCTCTCCGACCTCAACATCGCCGAGCGCCGCCTCCCGCAGGACGGCCGCATGGTGGTCAAGATCGGCCTCAAGGAGGTGGACGTCCGCGTCTCCATCCTGCCCACCATCTTCGGCGAGAAGAGCGTGCTGCGCATCCTGGACAAGGAGGCCTACGAGAAGTCCATGCACAACCTGGGCTTCACCGACGAGAACCTGGCCGTGTTCCGCGAGAACATCGCCAAGCCCTACGGCATGGTGGTGGTGACGGGCCCCACCGGCTCCGGCAAGTCCACCACCCTGTACTCGGCCCTGCAGCAGATCAAGGACGTGACCTCCAACATCATCACGGTGGAGGACCCGGTCGAATACCACATGGAGGGCGTCACCCAGGTGCCGGTCAACGCCGGCATCGGCATGACCTTCGCCACCGCCCTGCGCTCCATCCTGCGCCAGGACCCGGACACCATCCTCATCGGCGAGATCCGCGACAACGAGACCGCCGACATCGCCGTCAAGATGGCCCTGACCGGCCACCTGGTCTTCTCCACCCTGCACACCAACGACGCCTCCAGCGCCATCGCCCGCTTCGTCGACATCGGCATCCCGCCCCTGCTGCTGGCCTCCTCCCTCAACCTGGTGGTGGCCCAGCGCCTGGTGCGCAAGATCTGCCCCCGCTGCAAGGTGCCCTACACCCCGACCCAGGAGATGCTCGAGGAGCTGCGCCTGCCGGTGGCCGATCCCTCCGCGGTCAAGTTCCACATGGGCGAGGGCTGCGTCACCTGCAACGGCGTCGGCTATTCCGGCCGCGTCGGCATCTACGAGCTGCTCACGGTGTCGCGCGAGATACGCCGCCTCATCCTCAAGAACGCCCCCACCCTGGACATCCAGGCCCAGGCGGAGAAGGAAGGGATGAAGACCTTGCGCCAGGCCGGCATCGACCTGGTGCTGCGGGGGGAGACCACCATCGAGCAGGTGCTGGCGGCGACGACGGAGATTTAGGCCCCTTGCAGGAATGGGGGCTCCTGGCGGGCCTCCTCAGGATTCGCCGGCGTCGTCCAGAGGCCCCGAGGCCCCGCCCAGGTGGGCCCGCGCCGGGACCGGCTCGCGGACGTGGGCCGGCAGATGGATCTCGAACCGGGTGCCGCCGCCCGGCCGGCTCGTCACCCGGATACCGCCGCCATATCGCTTCACGATGCCGTAGACCGCCGGAAGCCCCAGGCCCACGGACCGGGTGCGGCCCTTGGTGGTGAAGAACGGTTCGAAGAGGCGGAGCATGTCCTCCGGCGGGATGCCCGATCCGGTATCGTCGACGCTCAGGACGACGTGCGGCCCGGGGAGGGGCTCGAGATAGAAGCCTTCGGCGCCGGCATGCTCCCAGCAATTGGAAGTCTCCACCCGGACCACCCCGCCCTTCGGCATGGCGTCCCGGGAGTTGCGCACCAGGTTGAAGAGGATCCGCTCCACGTGGTGGGGATCGGCCTTGACCTCCAGCGGGCCGGGCTCCAGGTGGATGCCCAGCCGGACGGCCCCGCCGAGCAGGGAGGCGATCCGCCGTTCCATCTCCGCGACCAGGCCGTTGAGATCGAAGACCTGGGCCTGCACCACATCCTGGCGGCTGAAGGTGAGGAGCTGGCGGGTGAGATCGGCGGCCCGGTTGCCCGCCTCGCGGATTTCCCGGGCATAGCCGGCAAGGGGCCCCTCCCTGGGCGCGGCCGCGAGGATGAGGTCGCTGTAGCCGATGATGGTGGTGAGCAGGTTGTTGTAGTCGTGGGCGACCCCGCCCGCCAGGCGGTCCACCGCCTCCATCTTCTGCGATTCCTTCGACCGATCCTCGATCTCCCGCAGGTAATTCTCCGTCTCCACGCGCTCGGTGACGTCCAGGTTGAATCCCCGCATGCCCATCGGCCTGCCCCGGAAGTCCCGCATCACCGACATCCGCGACTCCACCACCGCCACCCTGCCGTCCTTGGCGAAGAGGCGGTATTGGCTGGTGCCGCGGCCTTTGCCGGCGTAGGTTTCGGCGGCCTCGCGCCTCACCCGCTCCCGATCCTCGGGGTGGATGCGCCCCCAGAGGTAGTCGGGGTGGGACAGCCAGTCCCCGGGAGTGAATCCGAACAGGCGCTCGCTCTGCTCGCTCACGAAGGTGACCCGGTAGTCCGGGGATGCCGGATCCCCCCAGCTTTCCCAGACCACGCCGGGCAGGGTTTCGATGATTTCCTGGATGCGGCGCTCGGAGGCGCGCAGGTTCCCGATCACGCGCCGGGTCTGGGTCGAAGTCGCGGCGAGCAGCTGGAAGAAGAACACGCGCACGGCGAGGTACAATTGCAGCAGGAGGTACCTGTCGGGCGCTCCGGCGTATACGCCGTGGCCGTGGCGCGTTCCCCAGATGGCGATGGCAGAATGGATCATGAGGCTGGAGGAGGCGCCCAGGGTGCCGAAGCGCATGGACAGCCAGAACATCGCGGGCAGGCTGAGGAAGCCGGTCGGTGCTTCGCCATACGGGCCGGGGAGGAGGTTTCCGAAGGACATGCCGCTGGTGCCCGCGAGGCACAGGCCGGCCGCGAGGAACTCGGCCGCGCGGATCGGCCGGATAGGCGGCCGGCGGCGCAGGTCCGCGAGGGCCGCATGCCCGAGGACCAGGAACGGCACCAGGATCCAGATGGTTACCGTATCGCCCACCCACCAGGTGAACCAGACGTGATGGCCCATCCCGGGTTCGACGAGGCCGGCACGGTATAGCGCCGCCGTGCCCACGCCGGCGGCCAGAGTGGAGGCCAGGAGGCCGGAGGCGCACAGGAAGCCGACCAGGTTGTACGGGCGCCCGAAGGCGCGCGCGCCGCCGAAGCGCCGGAGGAACCAGGCTCCCGCCAGGGCTGCCGCGGTATTTCCGCAGGCGATGAGGAGGACGCTGTCCAAGCCGCCGATACGGGAGAGGTTCAGCAGGATGGCTCCCGCCCAGACCCCCGGCCACAGGCGGTAGCCGTAAATCGCCAGGGCGGCGGTGGCGATGGCGGCGGCGGGCCAGACGGCGGTGACGACGGGATGGATGGCGGCCAGGTGCAGGCCGAGCCGGCCGGCGGCATAGTAGGCGGAGGTCACGAGCGCCAGGGCGGCGGCATGACGCGCCGGCGATCCGGCCCTGGCACGGGGATGGGAGCGGGAATCCGGTGTCGGAGGTTGGAAAGGCATCGGGCTCCGGCAGTCTTGGCCTTCGCGAAAGTGATCGGGGAATCCCGGCGATTTCCCCCTGAAACTAAAATGTTGCGCCGCCCGGTACATGGGAATCGGGATCCGACAGTCCGCCGTTACGGGCACAAGCGGAAAATGATGCGATCGATCCGGTTTGGAAAAGGCCCGGAAAGGTTACCGGGCAGGGCCCGGCGGGACTCCAAATCCTCTCAAAAGCTCCAACACAGATGGCGAATCCGGATTGGAGCCCGATCGGCTGTTTAGTACCTTGAAAAATGCCCGAACCCCGCCAGGATGTCCTACGGGCGCAGGAGATTCGGTTCGCCATGCCCAAGAAGCATGCCTTGCTCATCGCCAATACGGAGTACCGGGACGGGAAACTCTCCGCCATGGCCCATCCCGGCCTGGCCTATGCCGAGCTGGCGGAGGCCCTCAAGGATCCGGCCCGCGGCGCCTTCGCCCACGTGGAGACCCTGGTCAACGCCAATCTGAGCCACGTCCTCAACACCCTCGACCGCTTCTTCTCCCGCAAGCCCGCCGACGACGTCCTGCTCGTCTACGTGGGCGCCCACGGCTTCGTGGACAGCCAGGGCGAGCTGTTCCTGGCCCTCAAGGAATCGGACCGTTTCCGTCTCAAGTCCACGGCCCTGATGGCGGCCGTGCTCGGGATGAACATGGACCAGTGCCCCTCGCCCCACAAGCTGCTCATCCTCGACTGCCGGTTCCATTCGCCCTACCAGGATTCCCGCGGCGCCCAGGCCGCCGTCCGCTGCGATCCGTCCCGGATCTTCGCCGGCCGCGGACTCCCCAAGCGCATCCTCTCCGCCGGGCCGCGGCCCGAAGCGGCGGCCGCCGCCCCTCCCGCGTCCTCGACCCAGAAGCTCCAGGCGATCCCCAAGGATTTCACCCGGGTCCTGGCCGAGACCTTCCGCACGCCGTCCAACGCCCCTGGAGGGCGCACGGCGTTCACGGTCATGGACTGGTGGAACGACGCGATCGCAGAGCTCAAGGCTTCCAAGGCCGAGCCGCCGATCCTCCATGCCGTCGGCGAACCGCCTGTCACCTTCCTGCGCGGCTCGTCCCTGCCCCGCCAGGAGCTGGCCCTGTCCCAGGCCGCGCCGGGCCGCGAGCCCACCGGGACCCTGCCGTCCCTGCCGGCCGAGCCCGGGGAGATGGAGGCGGAATGGAGCCGCCTCTCCGGCATCTTCCCGCTCGAAATGTTCGCCCCCGACTTCGCGCCCGACGTCGCCCCCGCCGCCGGGGATGCGGATGCCGCGGACGGAGCGGATGCCGCCGTGCCGGCGCTCCGGCCGGCCCCCGCCCAGGGCGGGGACGGAGCCGGCGACGGTTCCGCGGACTTCGACCGGGACCCGGCCGGGGATTCCGGGCCCGCGGATCGGACCCTGCTGATGATGCGCGGCGACCAGACCATCATCGCCGACCCGGCCCGCTTCGTGGAAGGCTCCGACCTGGTGCTGCGCGCGCGCCAGGGGATCGAATCGTCCCGCCCCATGGACCTGTCCGATCCGGATTCCGGCACGCTCGAGTCCCCGCTCGCCACCAGCCCCACCCTGGAGGTGCCGCTGCCGGAGGCGGAGGGTAGCACCGCGGTCACCCCTGCGGCCGCTCCCCCGGATGCGGGCCTCCCCAATCCCCGCGACACCTTCACCGACCTGCGCGCCCGCCTGCGCTCCCAGGAGGAGCAGGAACGGCAGGCCCGCCTGGCTGCCGAGCGGGAGGAGGCGGACCAGCGGGAGAAGCTGAACCGATGGAAGGCGCGCTGGGATGCGCGCCACCGGGAGAAGGACGGAGAGGCCCCGAAGCCGGAAGCGGAGCCGCCCCGCCGGGACGGGAAGCCCAAGTCCTACCGCGACCGCGTCGCGGCCCTGCAGAAGACCCTCTACGTTCCGCCCCCGGATGCCGGCCCCGACGCGGAGACGCGCGTGCAGCCCCCGCCGCCGGCGGCCACTTCCCTGACCGGCCTCACGGACGGAACCGCCACGGTGATGGTGTCCCGGGATCAATTCCTGAACACCGGCATCCACAAGACGCCCACCCTGCTCACGCCCGGGGCTACCATCCACGTGTCCAGGGACGAGTTCCTCGGGAACCGGTTGTCGGCCCAGGCCCCGTCCCCGGCTGCCGCCCTTGCCGCCGCCCCGGAAGCCCTCGCCAAAGCGTCCCCCACCCGGGATGCCGCCGATGCGAAGGCCGCCGACAGGACTACCCCGGCCTCCGAGGATACCGTTTTCGGCGTGAAGCCGTCGGACGGCGACCGCGACGGCGACGGGACTTTGATCGTCCGTTCCGAGGTCTCCGGCCACGGCAGGGGCGGCGACCGCAACCGCGCTCCGTCGACGCCGCGCCGCCCCGGCACGGGCCGTCGAACTGCGCTTTGGGTCCTGGCGGGGCTTGTGCCCGTGGGTCTGTCCCTGTTCCTGTATTTCGGGACCAAGGCCGGCCTGTTCTGGAGCCTGGGCCTGGGCCCCGATCCGGCCGCAAAGCGCGCCGAACGGGCCGAGCAGGCCCGGCGTGCCGCCGTCGAACCGACCTCCGAAAACGTGTCCCCGGCGGAGGAGGAAGGCATCATCCTGCCGGCCGAGTCCGCTTCCATGCCGTCGGCCGAATCGGCCTCCGGGCAGCCGACGGCGCAGCCGGCCCCCGCCTCGGCGGAACCCGTTTCCCCGGCCACGGCTCCGGCGGCCCCCGCTCCGGCGGCGGACCGCCCGGCTGCGACCCGCCCCGCCATCCCGGCGGCGGCCGCAAATCCCAATCCGGCCGGCCCGGCGACGCGGCCGGCCCCGGCGGCCCGCTCGGACGCGCAAGCGCGCGCCGCACGGGA
>CBILQL010000258.1:0-7178 GCA_966238865.1 uncultured bacterium | reverse complement strand
ACATCATTTCGGCGATTGCAGGTTACCTCCGTCCGATCTTCATTTATCTTAATCGCCGATGGCAGACCGGAGAATCGAAGGCAAGGTCATCTTCTCGGATACCAAGGCAGGCATCAAGGGCCTCCAGGTCGCCGCATTCGATCTCGATCCCTTCTTTGCGGAAGAGAAGCTGGGAGATCCCGCGGAGACCGACGCCGCGGGCGCCTTTTCCATCAAGTATTCGCTCAGCCGGTACCATGAATGGACGCCGGACAGGAATCCGGACATCGTCGTGCGCGTGCATGCGCCTGGCGGCCGGCTGCTGCACGCGACCTCGGAGCATGGCGGGGTCTCCGCCGATCCCCTGATCGTGGCGACCATCGAGCTGCATCCCGCCAACTTAAAGGGATGGCTCGTCACCAACGCCACCTTGAATCCCGCGGCTCCCCGGCTGCGTTCCGACGACGAGCCCGAGACCTGGACGACGGGCAACAAGATCGAGCTGCTCAAGGACGGCGAAGCATTGTTCCCGGCCTTGACGGACGACATCGAGAACGCCGTCAAGTCCATCCATTTCGTGAACATGAACTTCTGGATCAGCGCCAACCTCATCACGAAATTCCCATCCCCGACCGATCCGGCGAATCCGTTCGATCCGATGAACCCGAAGCCCGGGGTTCCGGTGAAGGGGAAGACGGTGCATGAGATCCTCAAAGCCAAGGCGAAATCCGGCGCCATCCAGCCCTTGCAGGTCCTGGTGCAGGACATCCCGTTCGTCGATCAGATCCCGGTCATCTCCTTCCTGCTCAAGCGTTTCTTCGGGGTGAATCCGGATACCGCGGACGAAGTGAAGAATTTCTTCGCGGACTCCCCCGTCCAGGTCCGCCTGCTCTCGGTGCTGACCAGCTTCAACCTGCCGACCTTCATGCACGCGAAGGCGGTGGTGATTGATTCCTCCACCGCGATCATCCTGGGATCGCCCATGTCCCAATCCTCTTTCGGGGGCGCCGAGCATCACATCCACGACGCCAGGCACGGCGGCAGCCTGGTGCACGACGTCTCCATCAAGGTCCAGGGACCGGCCGTCGAGCACGTGGACCGTGCCTTCACCACCCTTTGGAACGCCGCGGAACCGTCCTCGCCGGCCTTGTCCCCGTCCACGGGACAGGCCCCGGTGGCGGGCGGCGTCGGCGTGCAGATAGTCCGCACCCTTCCGGGGGGCGTGTTCACCTCCGCCAACACCGGCGGCGCCGGCCTGCCCCATGGCGAGACCGGGGCCCTGGAGGCCTACCAGCGGGCCATCGCCAATGCGACCCGGCTCATCTATCTCGAGGATCAATATTTCACGGCGCCGGAGATTTTCGCCTCGCTGCTGGACCGGATGAAGGAGGTCCCGGCCCTGGAGCTGATCCTGCTGATGAACAGCAAGCCCGACGTGTCCGGGTATCCGGAGAAGCAGATCCAGAACCTCCGGCAATTCATCGCGGACCTGGCAAAGGCGCTCGGCGGGCAGGCGCAGGTCGACAAACGCGTCGGGGTCTTCACCCTGTGGAGCTGCGACGAGAAGGCGGCGAAATACGAAGTCATGCCGGTTTACATCCACTCGAAAAGCGCCGTGGTGGACGATGTCTGGGCCACGGTGGGCAGCACCAACCTGGACGGGGCCTCGCTCAACCAAATCGAGCTGGATACGATTTTCCAGCGGATGGTGGCGGACCTGGCCGCCACCGGCAGCGTCTTCAAGCGGATCCTGGGTTCGCTTATCCTCATGATGACCTGGCCCCTGGTCATCCTCACCATCGCCCTGGTCAAGATGCGCTTTTCGCGCAAGACCCAGCATGCCAATCCGCAGCAGGGGACCCAGCCTACCCGTTCCACCGAGCTCAACCTGGTGGTTTGCGAGAAGGCTCCCGCCGCCGGCACGCCCAACCCCGAGGTGGTGCGCATCCGTGAAGCGCTGTGGAAGGAAATCCTGGGGCTGCCCGCGCTTCCGGTCCCCACGCCGGCAAAAGGGTGGGTCCAGATCTGGAGCGAAAGGGCCGAGGAGAAACGCAACAATCTCCTGGCCGATTCCGCGAAGGCGGTTGCGGCGCGCCAGAAGCATCCCGCGAAAATCCTCAAGTGGGTCCCGAAAATCCGCGCCGAGGATTGCCTCCGGGAGCTCAAGCTCGACCTGAAGCGGATCGAGATCCGCGAGAAGGCCGACTCCTTCGACTTCCAATCCGGCCGGTATCGGAAGAAATAGGCCGGCGATGGCGGATTCGATATCCACCCTGACGACGGGAATCGGCCGGGCCCTGGCGGCGCTCGAGGAGGTCTTCTCCCAAACCGCCTCCTTGAAGTCCTACCTCAATCTCCTGGGCTGGGAGCCGCCTCCCGGCGTGGAGGACATCGGCCTCACGGGGGCGGACTTCGCGTCCTGCCTGGAGAAGCTGCGGGCCTTGCTCGAGGTCGCGGAGTCCGGGGAGGACGAAATCCTGCTGGCAGCCCGCGCCGCCGAACTGGGCCAAGCCTTGGGCGGGCTCGTGGCGGATATCCGCCGCATCGCCGACGCGCTGCCGGCCCGGCTGTCCCAGCATGGCGACTACTTCGCGCGCACCAATATCCACAAGGAGCTTCCCAGGCGGACGTTCGATCTGATCCTCATCGGATACCTTACGGACCGCTCGCCCTTGGCCTTTTCCGTCCTGAACCTCCTCAACATCCTGGAGTTCAAGCATTTCCCCGCGGATGCCGCCATCTTCCAGGTCGAGCATATCCGCGCCATCGCCCATTACGATCGCATCCATGCCCTGTTCAGCGATCCCGCGGCCCATCTGCGCGACAGCTACGGCTGGGGCAAGGCGGATTTCGCTGCGTTGGATCTGTTGAGCCGGATCGGGCAGGTGCTCAAGCTGCTCGGCGCCTCGACCCGCCTCCAGCCCCTGGATCGCAGGGCGGAGATGGCCGTGACCGGCCGGTCCGCGCCGGAAGGGGAGGACGCGTCGCCGCAGCTCATCGTGCACCTGTTCGAGGAGCTCAACCCCATCGCCGGCGCCCGGTTCGGGATTACCGCTTTCGGGGTGCGGCCGACGGCGCCCGGCGCCGGAGACGCTGGCTTAGGGTTCCTGCCCGTCCTCCAGGGCAGGGTAGACGGCGCGATTCCGCTCCATGCCTGCGATGACACCTTCCTGGAATTCTCCGGAGAGGCCGACCTGCTCCAGCGGGTGGCCCTGATCCTGCGCCCGGACCGGCCGGCGGAAGTGCGGAAGCCCGCAACCCTGGGCGATCTCGCCGGCGGTCGCTTCGGCCTGGGCATCCGCCGCGGCTCGCCCGGTTCGGAGCCGATGACCCTGGTGCGCTTCCCGGGCGGTTCCGAACTGAGGATCCGGCAGTTCTCGCTGAAGGCCGGACTGGAAAAGCCGCCGGGGGCGGCGGCGGAAAGCTTCCTGGAGATGGAGCTCGCGGGCTGCCGGCTCGTGCTTTCCCTGTCCGGCGCCGACGGCTTCGTGTCCACGACGGTTCCGGAGAAGAGCCTGGAGGCGGGATTCGACCTGGGCATCAAGTGGTCGGCCAAAGGAGGCATCGCCTTCCGCGGCGGCGGCGGCTTGAAGGCGAACCTGCCCGTGCACCGCAAGGTCGGACCGTTTCTCCTGCAAACCCTTTGCCTGGGCGTGGACATCGATTCGGAAGGCTTCCGCTTCGAAACCAGCGCCAGCGGATCCCTGACTCTGGGCCCTTTGGCCATCACCGTGGACAGGCTCGGCCTTCTGACCGAGGTATCCTTCAAGGAGGGCAATCTCGGGCTGTTCGGGCTGTCTCCGGAGTTCAAGCCGCCGAACGGCCTGGGCCTTTCCATCGATGCTACCGTAGTGGTCGGCGGGGGATACATCGGCTTCGATCCGGCGAAGCAGGAATACAGCGGCATCCTGCAGCTCGAAATCGCCGAGCGGATCTCCGTCAAGGCCCTCGGCCTGCTGGCCACGCGTCTGCCCGATGGATCCAAGGGCTTCTCCCTGGTCGCCATCCTCTTCACCGAAGGATTCACTCCCATCCAGCTGGGCTTCGGGTTCCTGCTCACAGGCATCGGCGGCCTGCTCGCCATCAACCGCAGCTTCGACGAGAACGCCCTCCGGGCGGGTCTCAAGAACCATGCGCTCGACAGCGTGCTTTTCCCCAAGGACCCGATTCGCAATGCTCCCCAGATCCTGAGCAATATCAACAAGCTGTTCCCGGTCTCCCGAGGGCATCACCTGTTCGGCCCCATGCTCCAGATCGTCTGGGGGACCCCGCCCCTGATCACCGCGAACCTGGCCGTGGTGCTGGAATTCGGCGCCCGGCTGCGGCTGCTGGTGCTCGCCCAGGTCGCCGCTGTGCTGCCCAGGCCGGACAACGAGCTGCTCGCGCTGCGGATGGACGCGGTGGGCATCCTCGACTTCGACCAGGCCGACGCTTCCCTGGATGCCACCCTGCACGATTCCCGGCTGCTCAAGAAGTTCGTCCTCACCGGCGACATGGCCATGCGCCTCAAGTGGCGGGGTTCCCCGAATTTCGCCCTGGCCGTGGGCGGCCTGCATCCCGCTTTCAACCCGCCGCCGGCATTCCCGAAGCTGGAGCGCATCGCCATCAACCTATCCTCGGGAGACAATCCCCGCATCCGCTGCGAGGCGTATTTCGCCATCACCTCCAACACGGTGCAGTTCGGGGCGCGGGCCGAGCTGTTCGCCTCCGCGGCCGGGTTCAGCATCCAGGGCGCCATCGGCTTCGACGTCCTCATCCAATTCGATCCCTTCTTCTTCCTCGCCGAATTCGCGGCCCAGGTCCAGCTCAAGCGCGGCTCCTCCAACTTATTCAAGGTCCGCGTCGAAGGCGCGCTGTCGGGGCCGAGGCCGCTGCATGTCAAGGGGAAGGCCACCTTCGAAATCCTCTGGTGGGACGTTTCCATCCGCATCGACAAGACCCTGGTCTCCGGGGAGAAGCCCCCGGCTCCGGCTCCCGTCGACGTGCTGCCGCGCCTGTTGGAGGCCCTCGCCCATCCCGGCAACTGGGAGGCCAGGCTTCCCCCGGGCAGCCGCGATCCCGTGACCTTGCGTGCCGTGAATGCGGGTCCCGGGGACGTCCTCCTGCATCCGCTCGGCTCCCTGACCGTCAAGCAGAACGTGGTTCCCCTGAACCTCGACATCTCCAGGTTCGGGCAGGCGACCCCGGCCGGATTCCGCCGCTTCGCCATCACCCGGGTAGAATTCGGCGGCCGGGTCCAGGGACCACGGCCAGTCAAGGACTTCTTCGCTCCCGCCCAGTTTCTGGACCTGTCCGACGAGGAGAAGCTCTCACGGCCGTCCTTCGAGTCCATGGCCGCGGGGGAATCCATCGCTGCGGAAGATTTCGCCTTCCCGGCCGATCCGGACGACAGCCTGGAAACCGGGGGCATCCTCTACGAAACCATCCTCTTCAACCAGCCCGTGAATCCTTCCGGCCCGATTCCGCCCGCTCCAGTCCGAACTCTCTATACCTTGGGCGCGGCCCAGCTCGAGCGGCAGGCGCGCTTCGGGGCCGCGGCCAACAGCGTACTCAGGCGCGAGGGCGCGGCGAGGTTCCGCACCGCGACGGGGAAGTACGCGGTGGCCGCCGAAGGGTGGAGCATCGTGTCGGGCGACGATCTATCCGTGCAAGGCGTGCCGGGCGCGCCTGGGCAGGCGGTCGGAAAGCCGTCCAATTATTCCGAAGCGGAGGAGACTTTGCGCAAGCTCGCGGGGATGAATCCGGCGGCAGCCGGTTTCAAGATTGTCCGCTTGTCGGAAGTGACCGGGGCTTGAAATGGAACCTGAACGAAAGCCGCTGCCATGGCCGTGACCTCCGCCAACCACGTATTCCTTCCTTGGGTGAGGCAGGGAGCCGCCGCCGCCATCCAGACGCCGGACAGCCTGGACGCGCAGCCGGCCGGCACGGCCTCCATCCCGGTGAAGCTTCGCGTCAACGACGACCAAGCCAACGACGTCGATCGGCGGGTGAGGTTGTATGGCCCCGGAGACGTCATAGGCATCGATTCCCGGCAGGTGGTGCGCCGGGAACCCGGGCATCTCTCCACCGGCTTCGAGCCCAACTATTTTCCGGCGGTGGAATTCGACAGCCCGGATTTCCCCTGGCTCTTCACGCCCGCGAAGGCGGACACTTCAGGCCGGCTCCGTCCCTGGATATGCCTGATTGTCGTGCGCAAGCAGGCCGGGGTCTCGCTGCGCGTCGATCGCGCCCTGCCCCTGCCTGTCCTCGACATCAAGGCCCCGGCGAGGCCCGGCGATGAGCTGCCGGATCTCACCGAGTCCTGGGCCTGGGCCCATGCCCAGGTCACCGGGAGCGGCCGCGACGACGTCTCCTTGCGCAACGCCTTGGGCGGCAATCCCGCCTTGACCGTATCCCGTCTCTTGTGTCCGCGCCGGCTCGAGCCGTCGACCGAGTACCTGGCCTGCGTGGTCCCGGCCTTCGAGCTGGGGTGCAAGGCGGGGCTGGGCCTGCCGATCACCGTCGACGACGAGAAACGGCTGGTAGCATCCTGGGATTCGGGGACGGGTTCCCCGGCCGAAATCACCCTCCCGGTTTACTTGCATTGGGAATTCCGCACCGGCGCCGGCGGTGATTTCGAAAGCCTGGTCACCCGGCTCAAGGCCCGTGATGCGCTCGCCATGCCGCCCGAGGTCGGCAAGCTGCGCGTGGATATCAGCCGGCCGGGTTTCCCCGTCTCCCTCCCGCCGGACTCCCTGATCGAGCTGCAAGGCGCCTTGCGGCTGCCGAAGTCGACGGTCGCCGACTGGCCCGAGGCGACGCGGACGCCGTTCCGCGGCGGCCTCAAGCAGATCCTCGATAAGCCCTGGCTTGCCTTGAAGCAGGGGAGGGAACCCCTGCTCGCTCCGCCCATCTATGGGAATTGGCAGGCGGGACGGCATACGGTCGAGACGAACTTTGTGGCCGCCACGCCTACCGCTCCCGCCATCATACCCATGTGGCTGGACGAATTGAACCTCGATCCGCGCCACCGGGCCGTGGCCGCGCTGGGCACAGCCGTGATCCAGCGCCAGCAGGAGGCCTTGATGGCATCGGCCTGGGAGCAGCTCGGCGAGATCCGACGGGTGAACCAGATGCGGCGGCAGGCTCAACTAGGCCGGGCCGTCAATGCCGTGTTCCACGCCAGGCATTTCTCGCGCTTCACGCCGGAAAGCCTGCTC
>CBILQL010000257.1:0-7194 GCA_966238865.1 uncultured bacterium | reverse complement strand
AGGAACGAGGGCGGGCGCGGCTTGGCGCGGAGGGGACCCGGAAACTTTTTCAAATCCTCGGGGAGGGCCCGCGCGAAGCCGCACTCGCCCTGCCCCGCGACCGGAGTGAAGCGGCCGGAGCGGCCCAAAATCCAGACAATCACCATCTTGCGCGCCGGGGCAGGGAATGGACCGGATGCATTTATGCAGCGCCACTGCGCAGCAATTTATCTATGCGCCGAACGGCGCCACTTATGGTATTGCGGGCGGGCGTTTTCTTTGGTTTTAGCGGGCGGGTTTTTGTTTTCGGGCGGGCGTTTTTCTTTTTCTGTAATTGGTTTTGTCTTTGCGCGGGGCATTGCATTCAACTACATCTAGTACGAAAAACGACTTCACACTAGTGCCTAATATACGACCGAGTGCGCAATCCCGCCCCGCCCTGTCGAAATCTCTTACACTACGCACAACTTGTACAAACCCCATTCCCAATTTGTCCCCGCCCCCGCCGATACCTTCTTTCATATCAGGGCACGCCGCACCAACCCGGCGCCCATCCCAGGAGGTCCCCATGGAAAACCGCCTGACCGACATCCGTATCGCCGTATTGGCCACCGATGGATTCGAGGAATCCGAGCTGCAGGATCCCATCACCGCCTACCGCAAGGAGGGCGCCCAGGTGACTTTGGTATCGCCCAAAAGCGGGAGCATCCGGGGGTGGAAGCATAAGAACTGGAGCGGGGAGGTGAACGTGGACAAGACCCTGGACCAGGCCAAGTCCGGGGACTTCGACGCCCTGCATCTGCCCGGAGGTGTAATAAATCCCGACATGCTGCGCATGCAACCCAAGGCGGTGGAATTCGTGAAGGCGTTCTTCCGCGAGGGGAAGCCGGTGGGGGCCATCTGCCATGGGCCCTGGATGCTGGTCGAGGCGGACGCCGTGCGGGGGAAGACGGTGACGTCCTGGCCGTCCCTGCATACCGATCTCGTGAATGCGGGAGCCAATTGGGTGGACCAGGAGGTGGTCCAGGACGGGCTCCTCGTCACCAGCCGCAAGCCCGATGACCTCCCGGCCTATTGCGAGAAGACCATCGAGGCCTTCAGCAAGGCCGCCCAGCCTGTCAGCGGGTGATAACCTGTCCCCGGCAAGGTGCGCCAATGCGCTTTGCCGGGCCTATTTTTCCTCCATCAGCTCCACGATTCCGAGGAAAATGCTGGCCCCGATCACAAAACCCTGATCGCCGAGGCCGCTTTCTGCGTCGCTCCAATTGCCGTGGTGGTAGGCCAGGTTGAGGCGAAAACCCATGGATATGGCCTCCTCGTCGACGAAATTTCCGAAGGGCCGAACCAGGTAGTCGAAATGTGCGCCGATGGGAAATCCGTAGCTCCTTTTTTCACCCGCGTCCGCGTCCAGACGTTCCTTATCGGCATCCGAGATATCGAGTCTCGTGACGAGAAAGCCCGTGTATGGGG
Organism: uncultured bacterium; assembly: GCA_966238865.1. Lineage (GTDB taxonomy): Bacteria > Fibrobacterota > Fibrobacteria > UBA11236 > UBA11236 > CBILQL01. Next base: position 5,745 of record CBILQL010000257.1, on the reverse strand, counting down.
TCACAAAGGCATCGGGAAAGAGCCGGACGGAATAACCGGTATGGACAATGAATCGTGTCAAAAAGCCCTTCGCACCGGAAGGCAGGAGGGAGTCCCCGAGGCGGAAGGAGCGCCGGGCCGTGAACTCCCGGGTTTGGATTTCCAAGCCGGTTTTCAAGTAGCGGAAATTGAAATCCGTGAAAAATGAGCCTTGCATTCCGTCGGAGATCAGGGAAGCGGTGGCATCATCGTACCAGGTATAGGCCGGTCCGCCGCCGGCAATCCAGCCATTGCCGGTCCAATGACTTTTCCTCCTCCGCAGGCGGATGTCCCTGGAGAAGGGGGAGTCGGGATATTTCGTGAGGTAGTTTTCCAGGCTATCCTTCCAGGGATCCGTCCTGCTCCACCTCTTTTCGTCGCTATCGGGGCAAAGGACCAGGGAATAGAAATGGACCAGGTCGGGATATGCCTTCAGCCCGGCGAGGACGGAGTCCTGGTCGGCGGCCAGGCGCATGGCCAGGTGATCGATCAGATCCGGGGCATAGCCGAGCAATCGGAGTTCGGAAAAAGCAGAGTGTCGGGACCGGAGACAGAAGGTGGGTGGATACCCCGAGGAATAGTCTCCCCCGTCTCCCCACATCGCGTCGCGCAACCTGGAATCCTGCCGTATCGCGTCCCCCTTCCCCAGAAGCAGGTACAGTCCGATCCGCTCTTCACTTGACAACCATATCCGCTCCCCGAATTCGGCATCGCCTGCGGTCAGCAGGGAATCCATCCTCCCGGACTCGCGTCGCTTCAGGGCATCCAGCAAATCGCAGCGAATGCGCGACAGGATTTCCGCCCGCGCCTCTCCCACTTCGGTTTGCGGCAATTCTTTGGTTTCGGAGTATGCGGCTGCCCGATCGGGAATAGCTGCCAGCAGGGAGACGCATATCACCATCCAGCAACGCATCGGTCTACCGGAATCGCGCGCGGCGGCCAAGCAGGTCGCGGAGCTCCGATCCAAACCAGATAGGGGATGCTGCCGGCACAGCGCGGTTGGCCCCTCCAGCCCGGATGCCCACGGGCGCCCCATATTCATACGCCCCCAGGTCCGGTGCGGCCCCGACGAAGGGGAGCTGGACGTTCACGCCCTTGTCGATGAGGTCGCTGCCGGCCACCAGCTTCATGAGGCCCAGGACGGGCAGGCTGCCGTCGGGGCGGCGGGGGCCGGTGACGCCGAGGGTGTCGGTGGTGGTGAAGTCGGCGGCGGTGACGGTGACGGAGAGGTTCCAGGAGTTGTAGGCGGCGTCCACGCCGGTGCCGAGGTTGTGGTTGGAGAGGTGGCGGTTGGCCGTGGAGAAGGACAGGTTGTTGCGCAGGATGCCCATGCTCACGTCGCTGGTGCCGGAGCGGCCCAGCAGGTTGAAGTTGACGCCGTTGTTGAGGGCGGTGTTGTTGTAATAGAAGTTGGACCGGGGATGGTGGTTCTGGTAGAAGCCGGCGGCGCGGTTGTTGAAGGCCAGGCAGAAGCGCACGGTGTGCTGGGGCAGGACTGTCGGCTGGGCGGCGCCGGTCACGCCGTAGCCGCCGATCTTGAAGCCGTTGCCGTTGCCGGCGGCGGTGTTGGTGCCGGCCTTGAGGCCGTTGTTCCAGGCCCAGCAGTCCTCCACGGTCACGGCGGTGAAGGAGGCGATGAAGTCCCAGCCGTCGTCGGCGTTCCACCAGGCGCGGCAGCCCCGGAAGACATTGCCGGTGCTGGTCAGGTTGCGGGGATGCGAGCCGAAGCCGTCGGCGTTCTCGCCCGGCGTCAGCTTGGTGCCGTCATGGGAATAGGGGTCGTAGTTGTTGTGGGAGTCGCAATTGAGGACCAGGTTGTCGCTGCCGTCCACGTGGAAGTAGCCGGGGCCCATGTTGTGGTGCAGGTTGAGCCGCTCGAAGATGTTGTGGCTGCCCCCGTTCACGTAGATGCACCAGTTCTCCTTGGCCTGCATGTTCGGATCCTGCTGGATTTCCTTCATCTCCAAGCCCTTGAGATGCAGCCAGTCCCCGGTCACCTCCATGCCCTTGGCCCGCCCCGTGAGGCCCTTGTAGTTGAACACCGGGGTCTCGCCGGGATAGGCGAAGTAATGGATTGGGCGTCCCTGGGCGCCGCTCTTGTTGAGGGAGATGCCGATGGTCGAGCCCTGGAACAGGTATTCCCCGCCCCGGAAATACACGGTGTCGCCGGCCTGGGCGGCGGTCTGGCCGCGGGCGATGGTGGCGAAGGGCTGGGCCAGGGTGCCGGGATTGTTGTTGTTCCCGTTGGGGGCGACGTAGAAGGTGGCGGCGCGGGCGGCGGGGACCAGGGCCAGCATGAGAAAGCTCAAGGAGTGTTCCAAAAGGTACGGTCGCATCGGTCCCACTATAATACTTCGCGGCCTGGAATCGCGGTTGGCAAAGGTATATTTGGGTCTCCATCAAGGGGTATTCATGCTGTCCAAACGCCTGTCCTTGCTCGCTGCCCTGTCGCTCGGCGCCGCTTGTTCGGCCGTGGCCCAGGTCTCCCATACCCTGCCGTCCGACCTCGCCCCCGCGGGAGCGCCGGTTCTGCTGGCCAAGGAGGGGGGCACCGGCTCCGTGTTCAGCGAAGGGGTGGCCGCCGACTGGGCGGGCAATGTGTATTTCAACCAGCAGGATACTCAGGACCGGACCATGATCCTCAAGGTGGGCTCGGACACGGCCAAGGCCTGGCGGAAGGCCTCCGATGATCCCAACGGCATGTGGCTGGACAGCCAGAACCGCCTCGTCATCTGCCAGCAGAACGCCATCGTGCGCGTCAAGGCGGGCGAGACCTGGGACAGTAAGACGGATACCCTCTACAAATATCCCTCGGGGACCGGACAGGCGTTCAACGACGTGACCGGCGATTCCAAGGACAATCTCTACTTCACGAATTTCCAGGGTCAGTCGGTGTATTTCCGCAATGCCGCGACCGGGGAGACCAAGACGGTGCTGACCGGCATTACCGGAGCATCCAACGGCATCGAATGGGACGAGGAGCGGAAACTCGTCTACCTCCACGCCCACTACACCAACAAGGTGATGGTCTATACCGTGGCCGATGATTACTCCCTGACCAACCCCAGGGAATTCGCGTCCGTGAGCCTCCCGGACGGCATCACGCTCGACGAGCACGGCAACGTGTACGTGGTCTGCTACAATGACAGCCTGATTGTTTTCAATCCGGCAGGTCAGAAGCTGGGGAAAATCACCGGGTTCAAAGGCCAGCAGAACACCAACCTGGCCTTCGGCGGCCCGGACTTCAAGACCCTGTACATGGTCACCAACAAGGGCCTCTACAAGCTGCCCATGAACGTGAAGGGGTATAAGAGCGGGAATTACTCCGTTTCCTTGCGGCGCACCTTGCAATCGCCGGCCGCAGGACTGCGGAGAAACAAGGCGATACTCTACCCCAACGGAATTTTTGTGCGGAGATATTTCGAAAACTCCACAGCGATTTTGGATGTCAATGGCCGCGTGGTTACTCCGCTGCGGCGGGAGGCTTCGCTCCCGAGGTAATCCACCTCCGGATGGCGTCCACCCCTTGCGGATCGTTCTGGATCAGTGCCCGGCCCTGGGGCATGGGATCGCCGAACCAGACGGCATCGGCGTCCGCGGTAATCTTGTTGTATAAGGCGCTGGCCTCCGGTTTACCGGGGACGATTCGCATGGTGGCCCCGCTATCTCCGTAGGAAGGCATGAGCAGGCGTTGGTACACTCCAACCGCCTCCAGATCGGCCCGATCAAAATTCACGCCGATACCGGTTCCCCCCGTTTCGCTTTCACCGGGTCCCCCGCTGTTATGGCAGCCCAGGCAGCGCCTCTCCAATACGGGGAGTACTTCAAGGGTGAAGGCATCGTAGCATGCCAGATGCTCCCGGTTGGTCGCATCGCAATCGACGCAAGGCGTAGTGCCCGACAGATTATTGCAGGCCGGTGCAGCCGGATCCTCGACTGAACAACCCACGAGATGCGAAAAAATGGCCAGTCCGGCCAATATGAGGAAGGGATCATGTTTGCGTGCGGGATACATGAAGGTCAAAGGGTTTTTTAGCGGACCAGGTTCACGACCATCGCTGCCTCGGCGACGCTCTTCCCCTGGAGCCTTACAATCTTCCCCTGGAGCTTCACTATCGCCAGGCCCTGATGGCCGAGGTTCTCCGGCAATTGGAACCTATCCAAGCCTGATACGTCGAACGATTGTATGATGGCTCCGTTCAGGTTTTGCACGGTAAGCACGGCATATCCCGTATGGCCCCATTGCACCTGGAACGCCCCGGCAATCCACTTCACCGACAGGCCCGAGACATTCTTCTGTGCCCGGGGAATGGCCGTGGTCGAAAACGGCTGCGAAGTGGAAATCGAATTCAGGGTATAGTACGCATCCCTGGTCCGCACGCTTTGCCCCGACGCGGATTGCAGGCCGCCGGCAAGGTTGAGATGGATGACCCGCTCCGCCGTCATGCCGGCTATTTGCAGGTACACCTTGCTGCGATCGGGGGAAACCTGGACGCTGGATACCGTCAAGGGGGCCTCGCCTACCGGGTCGTTGTAATAGGCGGACGTGGGCGTGTAGTACCAGTGCCGCAAGGTGTACATCGCCGCCTGGTCCGCCATCTGGCCCACCGGCTGGGTGAACTCGATTTCCAACCCGCCCTGACGGGAGCGCACCGCCAGCATCTCGAACACTGCCACCTCGGGCCGCGGGACCAATTTCTGGGGGCCGTTCGGCCCATGCCCCAGGTTTCTGATCTGGCCCACGTAAATAACGCCGTTCTCATCCTGGATCATCCGGTTCACCGATGCTTTGAAGCCCCCGGTGAACAAGAACACCGCCCCCTGATACGCGCCGTTCACGGACTCGATGAAAGCCCGATACAGGTTGGAACGCGCCCAATCCCCATAGAGGAATTGCCCGGCAAAACGGCCCGAGGACAAATACAGCGGCTGGGTGGGCGAACTGTTGAAGGTTTGATAGGGCAGCATGATGCTGGGAGGCGTGGCGGGCTGAGTGCCGCCGCCTCCGCCGAAGCCGCTGAAGCCGTAGTATTTGCCCGGTTGGACATGCATGAAGTTGGGGGTGGGCCGCCAATTGCCCTGGTTGTCGGTGACGAAGATTTCATTATCCGGCCCCAATCCGATGCCGTTCGGATTCCGGAGGCCGGTGGCGACCACTTCCCAGGCGCCGCCGCCTATGGCAACCCGTCCCAAGGTGTTCCGGTTCCTCGCCCCCATGAGCGATCCCAGCGCCATGTATAAATACCCGTCCTTGTACAGCGGCCCATAGGAATATGCCAGCGGGCTGTCATCGGGCGGCAAGGGGACCAGCGTTTCCTGGGTTTCATAGAAGCCGTCGCCGTCGGCATCCGCCAATCGGACAATCCGGTTGATTTCGCCGATGTAAATCTTCCCGTCCACCACCTTGACGCCCATGGCGTCGATGAAGCCCTCGGCTATCTTGGTATAGGTGACGTTACGGGGCTCGCCCTTGATGCCATGAAGGATATACGCCTGGCCGTAGGTGTTCCTGCCGAACGCGACGCCGCCTACGGCCTTGGAGGTGTCGCCCCGGAAGGTGGTAATCACCATGTCGCCGTTGGGCAGGAAATCCATGCCCGTGATGCCCAGGTTATAATCCGGCAGCGGGATGTCCACCAGTTGGTAGCCGGGATGCTGGGTCGACTGGGCCTGCAGGCCCGCGACGGAAGCCAGCAAAACCATGGCCGGGATCGGGAAGCGGATGTG
>CBILQL010000256.1:0-7203 GCA_966238865.1 uncultured bacterium | reverse complement strand
TTCGTCCTGCCGTCGCGCACCGAGGCCATGGGCCGCGTGCTGCTCGAGGCCATGGCCAGCGGCAAGCCCCGGGTGGGCGCCCGCGTGGACGGCATCCCCACCGTGATCGAGGACGGCCGCGACGGCCTCCTGTTCCGCGCCGGGGACGCCGCCGACCTGGAGGAGAAGCTCGATCGACTGATGGGCGACGCCGATCTGCGCGCCGCCCTCGGGCGCGCGGGCCGGGTCCGCGCCGCCGAGGAATTCAACGCCGAAGCCTATTTCCGGAAGCGGCTCGCATTCTACGGCCGCGTCCTGGAGGCGGGCCGTCCCGGGGCCGAGCCCGACGGGGCGGCCCGCCTCGCCGGGGCGCGCATCCGCCTGGAGGAAGCCTATGGCAACGCGACCTGAACGGTTCCTGTTCCTGCTCTCGCGGGTGCTCGGGGGGAAGACCTTCAGCTCCCAGCTCCTGCACGCCCTGGAGAAGGTGCACAACCTGCGGCCCCATTTCGTCTTCCTGGAGGAGGACGACTACGGGCGCCATGCCGACAAGATCCCGGTGGCGAACCGCCTGGCCAAGCTCTTCATCGCGCCCGAGATCCTCAAGTGGAAGCTGCAGCGCGAGCCCCCGCCCCCGTGCGAGGCCATCTTCGTGCAGAGCTTCGAGCTGATGCCCGCGTGCGCGGCCCTGTATCCGAGGCTGCCGGCGGTGCTGGCCCACGATTCCACCAACCTCGTCTCCTACCGGCTCATCCGGGACCAGTACCCGTCCTGGCGCGCGTCCCTGGCCTGCTTCGGGAAGAGCCTCCTCACCCGGCCGCATTACGCCCGGGCGATGAGGCAGTTCAAGGCCTTCCTGCCGCGCACCCGCTGGTGCGCCGAGTCCCTGGTCCGCGACTACGGGGTGGATCCGGAGCGCATCCGGGTGTCGCCGGCGGGCCTCGACCTCGATTGGTGGTGCCCGGCCCCGGAGACGCGCAAGCCGGAGATCCCCAATTTGCTGTTCGTCGGCGATGACTTCGAGCGCAAGGGCGGCCCCTTCCTGGTGGACCTGTTCTCCCGCTACGTCTACCCGCGGGCCCGGTTGCGCATCGTGTCGCGCAACCCGGCGCTGCAGGAGCGGCGCTGGCCCCCCGGCGTGGAGCTGGTCTCCCGCTACGTCACCGGGCAGCGCATGGCGCTTCTGGAGGAGTTCCGCAAGGCCGCCCTCTTCGTCTTCCCCACGCGCAAGGAGCACATGGGGCAGGCGCTGGCCGAGGCCGCCGCAGCCGGGCTTCCCATCCTCGTCACCGACGTGGGCGGGACCTCCCAGGTGGTGCGCCACGCCGAGAACGGCTACCTGATGCCCTACCACGCCGACGCCGGCGACTGGGCGCGCGCCATCCTGGAGCTGCTGGCCGATCCCGGGAAGCGCGAGCGCATGGGCCGCGCCGGCCGCGAGCTGGCGGAGAAGGAGTTCTCCCAGGGCGCGCTGCGCGAGAACGTGGAATGGGCTTTGGAGGTCGCCGCCCGCTGATCGGGCGGCCACGGCAGGAGGGGCTTTTTCAGGCAGAGCCTAGAATCCGTCCATCGGATCCTGCGCGATAGCCTCGGGCGCGAGTGCCTCGACGATCCGATCCCCGCCGGTTCCGGCGGTCCCCCCGTCTTCGGCGCCCCCGCCGTCTTCGGCGCCCCCGCCGTCTTCGGCGGCAAGGTCGAGCAGCGCGCCCGGCGGGGCCGCGCGCCCCCGTTCCAGGCGCAGGACGGCCAGGACGGGACGGGTGAAATCCTTCCTTCCCGCCTGGATGACCTTGCCGACGCGCCCGGAGGCGAGCCGCACCAGCGATCCCACCGGGAACAGGGAGAGGGCTTCCAGCAGCCTGCGGATGAGGCGCGCATCGAGCTGGCCGGCGCGGCCCAGCCGGAGGAGGACCTCGACGGCATGGTAGGGGAGCAGCGGCGCGCGGTAGCTTCGGCTGCGGACCATGGCCGCGTAAGTGTCCGCGATGGCCAGGATGCGCGAATACTCGTGGATGAGATGGCCGGAGCGACCCTTGGGATAGCCGGCCCCCGTGAGGCGCTCGTGGTGCTGGTAGGCCGCCAGGCCGGCCTCGGGCGGCAGGTCGGGGATGGGATGGAGCAGGTCGGCCCCCACGATGGGATGCTTGAGGATCTCGGACTTCTCCGCCGGGCTCAGCGCGCCGGCCTTGTTGCGGATGGCTTCGGGCACACGCACCATCCCCACGTCGAGGAGCAGGGCCGACACCGCGATTTCCATGGCCTGCTCCTCGGAGTGGCCGGCGTGGGCGGCGATGGCCAGGGACAGGAGGCTGGAGTCGACGGCATGGGCGTAGAGGAAGTCCGGATCGGAGGAGGGCAGGCTGGGCAGGTTGAGGAGGAGGTTCTTGTCGCTCTTGAGCAGGGGCAGGAAGGAGGCGGCCACGTCGCGCACCGAAGCCCCCGAGAGGGAGGCGCGGGCGTCGATGTCCCGGTACAGCTTGCGCACCCGCTTCGTGGCCTCCCGGTAGTGGTCCGCGGCCTGGGCCTTGTAGGCCGGCGGCCTCCCGGTGAGGTATTCCTGGGTCAGGGACGCCTGGAGCGGAACCCCCTTCGGCCGACCGCTCCCGATCAGGCGCGACGCCTGGGCGTCGGCCTTCGCCTCCGCCTCCGCGGCGGCCGCCCCGGCCGGGTCGCGGAGGGGGCGCTTGTCGTCCAGCAGCCTGCGAATCGCCTCGATCTGATCCACCGCGCACCTCCCGGCAAATCGGGGAAACCCCGGAATAGCGTAGCATGCGGGGGACGGAAAGGCACGGGGTTTCCGCACGGGGCCGGGGCTATCCGGCCTTCCCGGCGGAAGCGGCGGGGGCTCTAGGCGGCAGCCGGGAGGCCGTTTCTGCCGGGGGTCCTTGCGGGCCGCCGTCAATTCTCGCCGGTGGCGACGAGGATGTACAGCGTCAGGGCGTTGAGCACGATGGTCAGCGCCGTCGCAATCAGCGGGATGGCCTCCGGCCACGATACCTTTCGCACGATCGGGACCACGATCTCGTCCCCGGAGGCGATGCCGGCCTCCCGCAGGGTATGGCCGGCGGAGATTTTTTCGGCCAGGTCGTCGTTCAGGGCGCTGCCGGCCCGGCGATGCTCGATCTCGTCGAGATCGTAGGGCAGCAGCGGGCCGCCGGCCATGTTGATGACGTCGTAGACGTTCTGGTCGGGGTGCGGATAATAATACCCCGGCAGCTTCACGCCGCCGGTCACCGACACCCGGATGGCCGGGGTCGCCTGGACGTGGGTGTCCTTCAGGTAGGGGGCCCAGAGCTCCCCAAGGTACTTCTCGATGTTCAGGCGGTTCTTGCCCGCCACCACGATGCGGCCCGCGATGGGCAGGTCGGCCATGCCCTGGCCGTCGATGGCGTACACGGTGTCGAAGGTGGTGCCGGTGTCCGCCGGGATCCAGATCCTGATGCATTCGCCGGACAGGAACTGCTCCTCCGGAACCGAGCGCTCCTTGCCCGCGGCCCCGGCGGGCGATGCCGCCAGCCAGGCGGCGAACGCGAAGAAGAGGGCGCATGTGACGGCGGAGGGGTCGGCGGACAGTCGCGTGCGGCGGTCTTTTTCCATGGGTTTTCCGGGGTTCCGTTCAAGAAGGCGGCGTTGCGGGCCGTCCTGTGGGGGAAAGTAAAAGCTATCGCCCGGAGGCGCAAAAATTTTCATGACCCGTAGTGCCGCATCCTCCTGCGTCGCGGGGGATGAGGCTCGCGGACCGCGCCCGCGCGGCCCGCGATCAACCCGCCGGAGCGAAATCATGGACAGGAAACGGCAAGAGCGCGGACTCGATTTGGAGGAGTTTCTCAATCCGAGAAGCAGCCTCTCCTCGGCGCAGACCTTCCTCCACATCCTGTGGCTGAGGAAATGGGCCCTGCTGATCGTGTGGCTGCTCATCGCGGTGCCGTCCGCCGTGTTCCTCGCCTTCTTCGACATCCCGAGGAAGTACGAGGCCGTCTCCTACCTGCGCTTCCCGCGCGTGGTCGGGGCCCAGAACACCGTGGCCCGGGACGTCTCGCTCGGGGAGAGCGAGAGCGTGGTGCGGCTCTTCCAGAGCCAGAAGGTGCTGTTCCGCACCATCGAGGAGATGGGGCTCCAGTTCCAGCTCAGGACCAAGAACGTGTTCCGCAAGCACGTCATTGATTCCGTGGCCTACGGGCCGGCCACCATGCCGGGCCGCTACCGCTTCGACTTCGAGGGCATGGGCCGCGTGCGCGTCACCGCGCGCCCCTGGGGCAGCCCTTCCGCGCGGGTGCTCTTCGACGGGAAGGCCGCCCCGGACGGTAGTGTCGCGTTCGGGGACGCCATGATCCGCTTCAAGCCCGCCCTGCTCTCCGAGGCCAAGGGCTTCCGGCTGGACATGATGTTCCTCTCGCCCGACGAGGCCCTGCAGGACTTCATCGGCCGCCTGAAGGTCGAGCCCCTGGACAAGGGCCAGGTGGCCGTGAACTACTCCGTCACGCTCAAGGATCGGGATCCCTTCCTGGTTCCGGACGTGATCAACACCCTGACCCGCAACTTCCTCTCCCTGTACCAGGGCACCGCCAGCAGCCAGGACAAGGACGTGCTGGCCCGCCTGGAGGCCAACATCGAGAAGGCCCGCGCCAATGTCGCGGCTTCCCAGGAGCGCCTGGCCGCCTTCTACGCCCGGAACCAGGCCCGCATGGCCGTCAAGGAGGGCAACCCCTACGCGCTGGCCAGCGCCCAGACCCAGAAGGCCCAGCTCGAGGGCAGCCTGGACAGGCTGTCCCAGAGCCTGGAGGGCCGCCCCCTGACGAACGCCCCCGACGAGGAGAAGCACCTGTGGATCAACGAGGTGCTGGCGCTGCTGGCGGGCCAGGGCGTGCAGCGGGCCGAGGCCCTGCGCGCCAAGATGACGGAGCTCGAGAAGCGCAGGCTGGAGCTGGCCTCGACCCACAACGCGAGCCACCCCTTCCTCAAGGAGGTGGACGGGGAGATGTCCGCGCTCTTCGAGCCCGTGCAGCGCCTGGCGGAGGCCACGCGCGACGGCTACCAGTCGCGCCTCAACCGCGCAGGGGCCGAGATCCTGCGCAACCTGCCCGGCAGCGGGAGCAACATGTCCCTGGAGCTGGAGGCCCGCAGGCTCTCCGACGAGCGGGACAACCTTTCCAGGACCCTGGACGGCCTGCAGGCCGAATACGATCGCGCCAAGCTCAGCTCCGGGCCCGACCTGTTCCAGGTGAGCGTCATCGATCCCGCGCGGACGCCCCTCTACCAGCCGCCTACCCTGCAGACGCGCCTCGGCTTCTCGGCCGCGGCCGCGGTGCTGGCCCTGTTCCCGGGCCTGTTCTGGGCCCTGCTATCCCAGATCCTGTTCCCGCGCATCTGGAACAAGGACGACGCCGAGCGCAAGCTCAAGGTGAAGGTGCTCGGATCCCTGTTCCACATGGGCGCGGCGCCGGCGCGGCGGCCGCCCGTGCTCTCCCCCCAGGGCCGGCCCGTGGACGATCGCCTGCTGCACTTCGGCCGCATCCCCACCCACAGCGACGTGGAGGCCTACCGCTCGCTGCGGGTCGAGATCGAGAACTTCTACGGCATGGCCGGCTGCGCCGGCGGCGGATTCTGCCTGGTGATCACCAGCACCCAGCCCAACGAGGGCAAGTCCCTGACCGCCGCCAACCTGGCCATCGGCTTCGCCCGCCGGGGAAAGCGCACCCTGCTGGTGGACACCGACTTCCGGCACGGACGTCAGGATCGCATGTTCGGCCACCTGCCGGATCACGGCCTGGCCGACGTCCTCCGCGAGGGCATGGACGCGGACTTCCACCGCCGCATCCAGGCGGCGTTCCTGCCAACCCCCCAGCCCAACCTCACCTTCATGCCCAGGGGCGGATTCGACGAGACGTCCACCGAGGCCGCGTACCGCGCCCCCATGGAAGCCTTCGTGGAGGCGGCCAAGGCTTCCTTCGACGTGGTGATACTCGACGCCGCCCCGGTCATCGTCACCGCCGATCCCCTGGGGATGGCGCCGCTGGCGAACGGGGTCCTGTTCGTGATCCGCTCGGGGGAGGTGCCCGCCCGCGACGCCCAGCGCGCCCTGGAGCCCTTCCGCGACCGCGACATCCAGCTCGCCGTGGCCGTGAACGGCATCCACAGCTCGCCGGCCGACGACAACTATTACCACAAGTACGGCTACTACTATGCCGTGCCCTCCGGCGCGCGCGCCGGCGCCAAGCCGCAGGCCCAGCCGAAGCCCAAGCCCGATCCCCGGGAAGTGCCCATCAACACCTGACGCCGTCAGGCGCCGGACGCGGAGGCGAACTTCCCTTCGAAAGCGAACTCCTCCACGCGCTTCCGCAGGTTGGGATGCTCCTTCAGGCGCAACGTCTCGGGCAGGACGTCGGGCGGAGCGGAATGGCCCACCGCCGCCATCGCTTCCACCGCATGATCATCCGGCAGGCCCGCCAGGGCGCGGGCGCGGTCGTGATCGAAGCCCGACATGCCGTGCACGACAAGCCCCAGGAAATGGCCCTGCAAGGCGAAGCTCATCCAGGCCGCCCCCGTGTCGAAGGAATGGGTGGGGGAGGGCCTGCCGTCGCGCTCGAAGGCGGTGCGCGAGACGATGAGGACGAGAACCCCGGCGTTGCCGGCCCAGCGCCGGTTGCTCTCGGTGAGGAGCTCCAGGTAATCCGGAAAATGCGGCGTTCCCCGCAAGGCGTACAGGAAGCGCCAAGGCTGGCCGTTGAAAGCGGAGGGGGCCCAGCGGGCGGCTTCCAGGAGCGTCATCAACGTCTCCTTGTCCACATGGCCGCCGGTCATGGCGCGGGGCGACCAGCGGGCGGGGAAGAGGGGATCCACGGGATGTTCGGGCAGGCGTCGGGCGGGGGCGGTTTCCATGGTGTAAACATAGGTAGTTGCGCCATGGCCGCCACGCCTCAGGAGCCGGCGGGCAGATAGCGCAGGAAGACCACCCCGGTTTCATAGGCTTTTGCATCGCCCAGCTTCAGGCCGGAATACGCCTCCAGGTCCGGAAACAGGGACCTGCCGCCGCCCGCCAGGGTGGGGCAGATCTGGATGTGATACTCGTCTACCAAGCCCGCCCGGATGAGGGATTGGGCCAGGGACAGGCTTCCCCAAAGGACCATGTCCTTGCCGTCCCGGGCTTCCATCCGCTCAACCTCCCGGACGGCGTCCCCGGGGACGATTCGCGCGCCGGGCCATTTGCCCCAGGGCGCTTCCCGG
>CBILQL010000255.1:0-7214 GCA_966238865.1 uncultured bacterium | reverse complement strand
GGGGGCCTGACCCGCGTGGCCCTCAAGAAGGGATCCCTGGTGGTCAATTCCTCCCCGGGGGGCGGCAGCAAGGACACCTGGGTGCTGCCGGTCAGGCCGGGCGTGAACGGGCACCGCGGCGATCGGGCCCCGGCCGGTTCCAGGGTCGGGATGGAGGCCGCATAGACCATGCTGAGCCGTGTCGCCGATTCGCTGTACTGGATGGCGCGCTATATCGAGCGCGCCGAGAACATCGCCCGCTACGTGGACGTGAACCTCCAGGTGGGCCTGGACAAGCCGGAAGGCGGGAACGGCCAGCAATGGCTGCCGCTGGTGGCCGCCGCCGGAGACGACGCCCTGTTCAAGGAGAAACACGGCGCCGGCCTGTCCGAGGCGGAGGGCAAGGAGGCCATCCTCAACTTCCTCACCTTCGACGCCGACTACCCGAACTCCATCCTCTCCTGCGTGACGCGCGCCCGCGAGAACGCCCGCCAGGTGCGGGGGTGCATCAACCTGGAGGCGTGGGAGCACCTGAACCGCTTCTACCACATGCTGGGATCCGCCGACGCGCGCCGCCGGGCCGCCGAGTCCCCGTTCGACTTCTACTCCGAGATCCGCCAGGCCAGCTACCTGTTCGAGGGCATTTCCGAGGCCACCATGTCCCGGGGCGAGGAATGGCACTTCCTCAAGCTGGGCCGCTACCTGGAGCGGGCCGACCAGACCTCGCGCATCCTGGACGTGAAGTACTTCATCCTGCTGCCCGACCCCTCCGACGTGGGATCCGTGGTCGACGACCTGCTCTGGGGGGCGCTGCTCCACAGCGTGAGCGGCTACGAGATGTTCCGGCGCCGCCACGGCCGCATCCTCCCCGACAAGGTGGTCGAGTTCCTGGTGCTCGACCGCGAGTTCCCGCGCGCCGTCCTCTCCTGCCTGCTGCGGGCCGAGGAGAGCCTCCTGGCCCTGTCCGGCACCCCCATGGGGTCCTTCCGCAACGACGCCGAGCGCCGGCTCAGCCGCCTGCGCTCGGGCATCGCCTACGCCAGCGTGCAGGAGATCATCTCCCAGGGCCTGCACGAGTTCCTGGACGACCTGCAGACGGGCCTGCTCAAGGTCGGAGACTCGATTTCCGGCGCCTTCTTCGCCCTGGAAGCCGCCTCGGCGGCCCAATCCCAACAGTGAGGCCGGCGGGGGAAAACCCCGGAAGCCTTCCCTTCCACCAATAGGAGCACGGAGGACACCATCACTTTCTGCCTGGGCATCAAGGTCGCCGACGGACTGGTCGGCATAGCGGACACCCGCATCACCTCGGGAAGCGAGGTCATCACGGCCAAGAAGGCCATCGTCTACAAGGGGCGGAGGTCCACCTTCTTCCTCATGACCTCGGGGCTGCGCTCCCTGCGGGACAAGTCCCTGACCTATTTCGACGAGGCCATGGAGCGCCGCGGCCGCGGATTCGACCGCCTGTTCAAGGCCCTGAACTGCTACGCCGCCCAGGTGCGCCGCGTGGCCGAGGAGGACATCAAGCTCTCCACCGACTGGTGGCAGGACCGCCTGCGCGACAACGTGAACCGCCTGCCGTCGGCCTGGTCCGACCCGTTCCTGCGCGAGGCCGGGGCGCCGGCGGGGCCGGTCGGGACGCAACCCGCCGCGGGGACCGGACCGGGGCCCGGGCGCCTCCGGGTCGTGCGGCCCGGCCGCAAGGCGGGATGAGAGCGCCCGGGAAAATATCGGAGGAGCCATGACACCCGCAGACGCCAAAGCCGCCCTGAGCTTCCAGGACAGCGCCACCGTGCTCCCCACCGAGGACGAGATCCGGCCGGTGATCCAGCTCAAGCTCCTGGCCACCGGCATCGGGTCCCCGGCCAACGGGAACGGAAAAGCCCATGCGGGGAACGGGAACGGCCACCATACCTTCGAGGCCCACACCGCGGATCTCATCCGCAAGATCCAGCAGAAGTTCCGCGGCTACCCCCAGCCCCTGTGCCCGGTCGACGCCCGCATCCAGGCCTGGCTGGACGCCCAGCTGGGCGACGTGAAGCTGCCGGGCCGCCTGGAGCTGCCCGCCCGCACCCTGCACATGGACTTCCACGGCCTGGCGCGCACTCTGTCCCTGCCCGCCGACGGCGACCGGTTCGCGACCCCGCTGCTCAGCTCCTACCGGCTGGCCAACGGCGTGCTCCACAACCCCGCCTCCGACAAGCGCACCACCAAGGGCACCTTCCACGTGGCCGAGGCGGGCTTCCCGGTGCCGGCCGACAAGAAGGCCGTGCCCAGGGCCGTGTTCGCGCGCCTGCTCTACGAGGCCCTGCACCCCCCGGCGGCCCTGCAGCAGCTGCCCTTCACCTCCGGCATCAAGGGGATGGGCGCCGCCGACGTCTTCGCCTCCCTGTTCCTGCGCCCCGTCATCAGCCCCGCGGTCCCGGGCCGCCGCCCTTACAAGGACATGGAGATCCGCTTCTTCGCCCCCGGCAGCCTCGTCTCCAACCTCGACTTCGTGGAGAGCATCTTCGGCAACGCCGGCGATCCCCACCTGCCCGAGAACGACGCCGGGCTGGACCCGGAGCATTTCTCCGGCATCACCGGCTGCGTGATCCTGGCCCCGCACCTCGTGAACCTGCGCAAGAAGGACCTGGGGCTGCCGCCCGCCTCCGGGGCCACGCCGCTGCAGAGGAAGCACGGCATGTGCTGGAGCGACCCCGGCGAGCTCTACAACGAGGGCAAGGCCTTCAAGGCCACCCTGCGCACCGCCGACGGGCTCATCCTCACCGTCATCGCCGACAACTACTACGGCTATTGCAAGAAGGAGGTGAAGACCCAGATCGGATTCGCCTGCAACCTGGCCGGCGCCTCCGAGGAGGAGCATGCCGGCGGGGCCCTGGTGTTCCCAAGCTACAGCCTGGGCGAGTTCACCTCCAGCAACGCCTCCTTCATCCGCAAGCGCGGCTGGTCCTTCAAGGGCGTGCGCAAGCTGCTCGGCGACGCCATGGACCTCAGGCCCGACGGCTACGGCGTGGACAGGAAGCATCCCCGCCTGGTGTACCTGCCCGAGGACGCCGAGATCAGCCTCCCGAACCAGAGCATCACCTGGAAGAAGGACGGGAAGGAGCGCTCCCTGCGCCTGCTGCCCGATCACGCATACCTCTTCCCCAGCGGCTACAAGGTGCGCATGGAGAAGCATCCGGACGCGCCCACCTGGCGACTCATCGGCACCGTGGCCGAGGGCCTCCTGTGCCACAAGCCCAGCACCGTGTCCGGCGGCGGCAAGAGCGAGATCTCCAAGGCCCTGAACGACGCCATCCTCTACCGCACGTCCTACATCCAGGACTTCGACAAGGACTTCGCCGCCGCCGAGCGCATCATCGCCCGCGACTTCCACGATCGCTTCCGCGACCCGGCCCGGCGCAAGGGACGGAAGGAGGACTCGCGCCCCCTGCTGAGCCCGGATCGCAGCCTGGGATCGGTGGTTCGGCTGCTCACGCCCTCCCCGGAATACACCCCGGAGTACAACCGCTGGGTCCGGTCCATCCAGCCCCACGTGCGCATCCTGGTCTTCCAGATCAAGCGCTTCCACCGCCCGGAATGGGGCGACGACATCCGATCGCATTTCAGCGTCGACGTCGTGGACGGCCGCCCCGGCCACGAGCTCAGCTTCCACCACCGCCGGCTCGTCTCCGGCTATCTCAAGGTGGGCACGGACGAGAGCGGGAACTGGCGCGTGTTCCGCGTGCGCACCGACTTCGTCCCCGCCGTCAAGCTCCAGGTCGAGGACGACATCACCGCCTCCGTGGTGATGCCGCCTTCGCCCGGCGGCCTCCCGGAAACCGCCGCCTCCGGGAATCCCGGCGGCGACGCCCGCAGCGCGAAATACGTGGGCAATTGCGAATACCGCCTCTTCCAGCGGCCCGACGACGCCGTGGTCCCCGGCCTCGACCGCCAGGCCGAGCTGGACCTGTCCCGGCCCACCGGCTTCATCTCCAACTTCGAACCCCTGACCCCGGCCGACGCCCGCGCCCTGCGGGATAACGTGGTCGAATACGGCAGCTTCACGCCGCCCATGCGCGCCCTCATCGACAAGGCCGCGGCCATGGAGTCGGGCTATTTCGTCTGCTCGGCGCGCCCCCGCCTGGTCGACGGCAAGCCCAGCGCCAACGTGCGCTATCTCCAGGACCGCCCGGATCTCGTCGATCCCTTCGCCACCCACGTGGCGGAGATGGGCCTGCGCCTGCGCCGCCGCATCCCGGCGGACGGCCCCGTGGCCACCGCCGTCGGCGCCGTGCTCATGGGCCGCCGCAACAACCCGCCCGATCCCGAGCACGGCATCCGCCCCCTGGCCGTCTACAATCCCCTGCATTACCAGGAGCTGCCGGAAGCCTTCATGGACTTCATCGCCAGCCTCACCGGCAAGTCCCCGTCCACCACCGGGGCCGGCTCCGAAGGCGCCCTCACCAAGGCCCCCTTCAACGCCCTGCCGGCCACCGCCGATCTCAACGCCGCCCTGGTGTCCTACGTCCTCACCGGCCTGCAGATCTTCTCCTCCTCGGCCGGCCACGTGGGAGCCCGCTACCGCGTGGACCACGACCTGAGCCTGCTGGTGCCGGAGCTGTGGTGCCGCCTGACGCCTGAGGAGCGCGACGCCCGGCGCCTCATCGAGGCCGGACATCTCAGCCGCGTCGGCGACTTCAAATACAAGGGCCGCCTGGTGCCGGCGGGCCGCCTCGGCTACCGCATCAACACCCGCTTCCTGCACGCCTTCCTGGGCCGCATCTTCTCCGATCCCCTGGCCGTGTTCCCGACGGACATGCTCGAGCCGGAGCGCCAGGGCATGGCCGAGTTCGTGGACGGCGTTGAGAACATCGCCGAGGCCCAGCGCCTGGCCGCCAAGGCCTATTTCGAGGACGGCACCGCCGGGCTTCTGTGCCCGCCCCTGCAGGGCCTCCTGCACATCATGGCGGAGGGCTCCTGGAAGGGCATGACCCTGCGCAGCCCCGCCTTCCGCAAGCTCTTCACCCGGGAGGAGATGCTCAAGTCGGACTGGTACCGCCGCCGCCTGGTCCTCCAGCAGGAGAGGGACAAGGCGCTGTACGCCCGCCACCGGGAGTACCTGAAGGACTTCCTGGCCCAGGACCACAACCGCGAGGCGGCCCGGCGCCTCGGCCTCAAGACACGCCTGGCCTCCGCCGAAACCCGCCTCAAAGAGGTCTCGCGGCCCGGCTACCTGGCCTCGCTGGAGGGCATGCTGGGGGTCGATCCGCTGGCCTAGCGGTTTGGTTATCTTTCCCTGGCTTGGACGCCTCCGCCAAGCCCACTGCCGAAACCGCCGGCCGCTTCTCCGCCACCGCCCGCGCCGGGGCCCTCCATGCCCTGGCGGCCTATGGCCTGTGGGGCATCTTCCCCCTGTACTGGAAATTGCTCGAGGGCATCCCCCTGGTGGAGACCCTGGCCCACCGGGTGCTGTGGTCGTTGGCCACCATCCTCCTCATCCTGGCCTTGACCGGCGGCATCCCGGCCTTCCTCCGGCTCCTCGCCGATCGACGCAATACGCTGCTGCTCGGTCTCAGCGCACTGTCCATCGGCGCCAACTGGTCGATCTACATCTACGCCATCTACTCCCACCAGGTGGTGCAGGCCAGCCTCGGGTATTACATCACGCCGCTGGTCAGCGTCGGCATGGGCGTGGTGGTGCTGCGGGAGCGTCTGACGGCCTTCCAAATCGCCGCCGTGACCCTGGCGGGAGCCGGCGTCGTCATCATAGCCTGGGAGCAGCGGAGCCTGCCTGCCGTGGCCCTGGGACTGGTGGCCACCTTCGCCGTATACGGGCTGCTCAAGAAGCGCCTGGAGGTTTCTCCCCTGGTGGGCCTGGCGGTGGAGACCCTCTGGCTGACGCCGATAGCCCTTGCGGCCCTGGCTTTCACCTGGAAGTCCTCGCCCCACGCCTTCTTCGCGGGCCCGGCCCCGGCGGCCCTGCTGGTAGGCACCGGGGTCGTCACGTTGGCGCCGCTCTTCTTCTTCAACGGCGCCGCGCGGCGCCTGCGCCTGTCCACCTTGGGGTTCTTCCAATACCTGAGCCCCAGCCTGCAATTGGTCCTGGCGGTGGCCCTGTACCGGGAGCCGTTCACCCGGCAGCACTTGGCGGCCTTCGGGTTCATCTGGGCGGCGCTGGGGGTGTATACCTGGGACAGTTTGCGCCGGCGGCCGGGATAAACGAGTTCAATCTTGAACCATCGGGACGAGTAAACCGAAAGGATAGGCCATGAACATCCATGATGCGTTCCTCGAAAGTTCCAAATTGGAATTCTCCAAAACCAAATCCCTCGGACTGAAAGCCATCCAAGCGCTTTCCGAAGCGGAATTGAATCGGGACGTCAACGGCTCGAATTCGGTCGCCATCATCGTGAAACACCTGCATGGGAACATGAAGTCCAGGTGGACGAACATCTTCACCGAGGACGGCGAGAAGCCGGACAGGGATAGGGACGGGGAATTCGAAAGCGCGCCGCTTCCGAAGCCCGACATCCAGAACCTGTATTCGGAAGGCTGGGCCTACCTGGAAAAAGCCCTTGCCGACTTGAAGGAGGCGGATTTCGACAAGCCGGTCCTGATCCGGAAGGAGCCTCTATCCCTCCTGCAGGCGATCCAGCGGCAGATTTCCCATTACGCCTATCATGTCGGGCAGATTGTAATCCTTTCCAAGCAATTCAAGGGATCGGATTGGCAATCGCTGTCCATCCCGAAGGGCAAGTCCAGGGATTTTTCCCTGGGAACCTACACCAAGCCCTAGAGGGCACCCGCGGCTGCCGCAGGTGACGCTTGAGATGCAGTCCGGTCGACCCGAGCCCGGCGCCTGCTACCGGATGGCGATGAAGACGCCGAGCAGGTTGCCTTGCGTGTCCGGCTCTCTCCTGGTGCCTGAGGAAGCCTGGAGGATTTGGACCAGGCCCCGGACTCCGACCAGGACGCTGAGGCTTTTACTTTCCTTCACAAGGTATTAATGATTAACTTCGCCTTGGCCCGCACCACTGAAAGGCAGACATGGAAATCCGACCCACCACCCTGGACGATATCGAGATGACCTATGACATCCGGTCCCGTACCCGGCAGAATCCCGTCACCCGGGAGCAACTGTCGGCCTGGGACATCACGCCGGAGTTCGTGCGGGGGAAATATGCCGAGGGGGAGTATGCCGGATGGGCATGCGAAGCCGACGGAAGGCTCGCAGGATTCGCGACCGGGGACGT
>CBILQL010000254.1:0-7215 GCA_966238865.1 uncultured bacterium | reverse complement strand
CATCCTGGGAGCGCCGGCGCTCGTGTCCGCGGCCTTCAAGTACTTCGACCCGACCAAGCCGAACGAAATCCCGAAACTGTTGTCGCAAACGGGCTTCTATTCCAACATTACGAGCAAGATCACGGATTCGGCCGCCAAGCAGTTCACCGTGAACTCCCCACTCTGGTCCGACGGCTCCGTGAAAAAGCGCTGGGTGATCCTGCGCCCGGGCCGAAAAATCGCCTGGGTGGACGATACGGACTTTTTCGACTATCCGGACAGCACAGTGTTCGTGAAGAACTTCCTCCAGGTACGCGCTCCGGGAGACACCATCTATTGGGAAACCCGGTTTATAGTGAAGAAGGCGGATTCGGCGGAATCGGCCCAGAACTGGTGGGGGTTTTCCTATCGCTGGAACGCGGCGCAAACCGACGCCAACCTCGTGAGCCTCGATTCCGGAGCGAATGCAGTCCTTTCCGTGAAGGATAATCAGGGCCGAGCGAGCTACAGGAAGTGGCGCTTCCCGTCCCAGTCCGATTGCAATCTATGCCATCAGGTCAATTCCGGCCTCCGCACCTCCACGAATGGTCCCCCGCTGTTGGGCCGGGGCGTGCTGGGATTCTTCCCCGCGCAGCTCAAACGGCCGACCCAGAACGGAGCCAGTAACCAGGTGCTGGACTTGTTCGCGGCCGGAGTTTTTTCCGGCACCCAACCCAATGCCGCCTCCCTGTCCAGGCGTTTCATCGGCATGGCCGAGCCCATCGCCTCCAATCTCACCGACGCGCAAAGGCAGTCGACCATCGAAAACATGGCCCGCTCCTACCTGGCCGCGAATTGCTCGGGTTGCCATGGCGACAGGGCCAAGATCATAGGGTTCACTCAAGCTCTGAATCCCCCCAATTTCGATTATCACGATCTTCAGCATCATAGCACGCCTTTCAACGAGATCACCTCGTCCGGGTCCCTGGCCGATACCACGACCCATACCGACACGCTTTCGCCTTTTTATGGCCGCAACAAGTACAAGTGGCTCGTATCCTCCTGGGGGATGGCCTCGGATCCGAATTGGAACCTGGAACTGCCGCCCGGGAATCCCGACACCATGAGCATCCATGAGATTTATATCAATCCCGTGACCAGGAAGGGATATCCGGCACTGTCCAAGGCGCTGTACCGGCAATGGGCCCGGAATACCCCCGCCGCGGATTCGGTCGCGTGGCTCCTCGCGCTCAAGATGGACGCCAACTTCGGGGACGCCAATGCCAAGGCCAAGTTGGGATGGATGTTCTCCAAGCCCTGGGGATCCCAGGATTGGCAGAACAGCCTGATCGCGAATAATTTCCCCCTGGACTCGGTGATGGCAGGCTGGAATGGCGGGGATTTGTACCGGAACGATGCCGAAGGCATGCCTCCCCTGGCCTCCTACATCCCGGACACGGCTGCCCTGAAGATTCTGGGAGAGTGGGTGGTCAAGCAGACGCCTCCGGCCGGAATCCGCTCCATCGGTCTCAGGGACGCCGGTACCCTGCAAATCCATGGCCGGTTCCTGATAGCGCCTCCCGGTTGGACCGGCAAGGTGCAGATGAGCGATATCCAGGGCCGTGTCCAGAACCTGGAACACCTGGGCAAGGGACGGTATGCATTGCCGGATAATGCCCGTAACGGCGTGTACTTCTTCCGTGCCGGTCAGCACACCTTCAAGGCGTCGATTCTGCGATAGCCCGTCACGGACCGCCCTGGCGGTGATGACTTCGTGTAAAAGGAAAAAGCGGTGAAATACCCGCTTTTTCTGTTTTTGCCGGATAGCCGATCACCGGTTACCTCCCTGCTACGCATCAGATCAAATAGCTAGATCCCGGATGAATCCGGCGGCGGAATCCTGCCCGGATCGTGCGTCGGAGGAAGCCATCCATGGATTTGCAGCGCAAGGCAAGGGGTCCCGCAATGAAAGCCTCCTTGCGCAAGCCCGGTCCCCAGGGACGTCGCCAGGGTGAGGCCGGCACGGGGAAAAAATCCGTCCTGCTCGCGGCGGGCTTCGGGAAAAGCAGTCGCCTTGTCCTGGCCGGTCTCCTGTTCGCAGCCTCGACCTGGTGGGCCCTGACCCGTTTCAGCCGGCCCGATCCCTTCCGCAAACCCTCCCTCCTGTCCTGGTCCTGGTGGACCCATCCCCTGGAAGTGAACGCGCCGGCCCGGCTGCCCGTGGTCTCCGGCACCTTGACCTCCCTGGCTGTCGCGGATAGGGGAGCTGCCGTTTACGTGGCCGGCCAGCAGGGCCTGCTCATCCGCTACCGATCCTCTTCCCAGGAATGGGAGTCGCTGCACATCCCGGATTCCCTGGCCGAAGCCGCCCCGGCCTGGCCGGCATCCACGTCCCGGACGGACGACGGCGGGCCGGTCATCGGTGGGACGGTCAATGGAGCAAAGGCGGAATGATGCGCCTGTCCAGGCTTTCGGGTCCCGCGAATCTTTGTGTGTTCCTCATCGCCTTGTCGGCGGCCTTGGTTCCAAGCCTCGCGCGGGATGCGTACCAGGCGAACGCTCCGCAGTCGAATCTTCGCGGCTATTCTGCTCCCGTGTACGCCAAGGACCAGAGGGCGGTCAAGGAGGAGGCGCCGTCTGCATCGCCCATTCCATACCCTGTCAGGGACTCCTTGCACATCATGGACATCTCCGCCGTGGATGAACATCTCTGGCTGGTCACCACTCAAGGCGCCGTTCTTCACTCCGCCAATGATGGACTGACCTGGGAGCGGCAATGGCCGGTGGATCGCGGCGATTCGCGGACGCCGGCGCATCGGCTGACACGGGTGCAATTCCTGGATACGGCCGTAGGCTTCCTGGGCGGCTCGGACGGCGCGGTGCTGAGGACCCGGGATGGAGGACAGACCTGGCAGTCCGGCATCCTGCCCGCAGGCGGGGATGTGCGGGACCTTCATTTCCTGGACTCCCTGAAGGGGCTGGTGCTCGAAAGCGGGAACCGGGCCTACCTCACGACGGATGGAGGCCGGACCTGGCGCCTGGCCGAATCCCTGAGCGGCTTGTCCCT
This sequence comes from uncultured bacterium, assembly GCA_966238865.1. Taxonomy (GTDB): domain Bacteria; phylum Fibrobacterota; class Fibrobacteria; order UBA11236; family UBA11236; genus CBILQL01. Next base: position 4,190 of record CBILQL010000254.1, on the reverse strand, counting down.
GGGGACGGTGGGGAAGGTCCCCATGGACGGGGGGATCGCATACCTCTACTTCGCCGGCCTGGATGGCTGCGTCCTGGGTCCCGGCCCGGAAAGTTCCTCTCCAGCCCGGTATTGGGTGCCAGGTCGTGCCGCGTTGCGGACGGCGCGCTTCCTGGATACGTCCCTGGGATTCGCGGCCGGGGATCGGGGGATCCTGGCCCGCACCCGGGACGGCGGCGGCACCTGGGACACCCTCCGACTCCTCACCGCGGGTGCTTCCGTGGCGGGGGCCGGGTCCAGGGTCGCGGACAGCACCGCCAAAATCCTGGCGCTCGACTTCCTGAACCGGCGCCATGGATTCGCAGTGGGGGAGAAAGGCCTGCTCTTCGAGACCCGGGACGGCGGCCGCACCTGGCGCAAGGCGTCCCGCAGCCTCGACCAGGCGGGCATCGGCAGCTATCTGCGCTTCCCGCCTCCGGGATACTTCCTCCTGCTCCTCGTCATCCTGCTGCTGGTCTGGCCGGTCATCCGCTCGCCCCGGGTCGAAGTGGTGCAGGAAAGCATCGCCGATCAGCTGGTTTCCGATCGTCCCCTGGAGGACGACCGGTTCGACGTGCTGGGCTTATGCCGCAAGGCCGACGCCCTGGCGGCCTTCCTGGGCAATCCCCGCACCGAGCCGCCCCTGACCTTCGGCATCATGGGGGAGTGGGGCCGGGGCAAATCATCCCTGATGAACCTGCTCCGGCATCGCCTCGGCCGGGACGGGTTCACCACCGTGTGGTTCAATGCCTGGCATCACCAGAGCGAGGAGAGCCTGCTGGCCTCCCTGCTCGAGACCATCCGCCGGACCCGCATCGCCCCCTGGTGGACCCTGGACGGGATGCGCTTCCGCCTCCAGCTCAGCATGCGGAGGGCGCTGCACGGCCGGGAGGGCGATTGGGTGCTGCTGCTGAGCAGCCTGGTGGCTTTCCTGGTCCTGTGCCGGTGGAATCCCCTCGGCTTCCAATGGAGCCTGGAAGCCCTCGGCGCCTATGTCGACGGCATCGGGGAGAAAGGCTGGCTCAAGAAGCTGACCGACGGCGGCGCCCTGCTGGTGACCATGCTTCCCCTGGGCGTCACGTTGCTGTCCTTTTGGCGCATCGTCCGCAAGGCGCTGGTGGTCTTCAACGCCCAGCCCAGCCGCCTCCTGGCGGACCTGGCGGGCAAGACCACCTTGCGGGACATGTCCGAGAAGGTGGGTTTCCGGGAGGAGTTCCGGCGGGAATTCTCGGAGGTCGCCCTGGCGCTCCGGCACGCCCCGCTGGTGGTGTTCATCGACGACCTCGACCGCTGCCGGCCCGAGAAGGTGATGGAGATCCTGGAATCCATCAACTTCCTGGTCACCTGCGGCCCCTGCTATTTCGTGGTCGCCATGGACAAGCGGCAGATCACGCGCGCCATCATCGTGAACGACGAGCGGGTCATCGAGCTGTTCAAGGATCAGGGGGAGGCCCATGCCCAGGAATACCTGGAAAAGATCATCAACATCGAAGTGCCGGTGCCGGAGCCGGGTCCGGAAGCCTACCAACGGCTGATGACCCTGCAGGAGACGCCCGCCAAGGCCGCGGACAGGGACGGGGACAGGCGCTGGCAGGTGGTGCTCAAGAATCTCCCGCTTTACCTGTTGGTGAGCTTTCTGGTCTACCTGTCCGGGGCCTTGCTCCGCGCGCCCTCCCCGGCGCCCCTGGCCGCCCAGTCGCCGGACGTGGCGGCCAAGGTTGGAGATACGGCGGCCGCGTATCTGGCGGACTTCCCGTCCGCGCCGTCCCTGGAAGCCGCCTTGCCGTTCTCCTGGGATCCCGCGGGAGCGCCGATGTTCCAGAGCGGAAACCAGGCCCCGTGGACGCGTCCGTTCGCCGTGGCCGTTCCCGCCCTGTTCGGATCCCTGTTGGCCTGGGCTGCGCTGGCCTGGTACTTCCAGCGCCGAAGGCGGTATTTCCGGGACTCCGCGGACTTCCTCAAGGCCGTCGACGACTGGCATCCGCTGATTTTCCTGGGGGCCAAAACGCCGCGCGCCGTGAAGAAATTCCTGAACCGGTTGCGTTTTTTCGCCGTATTGCGACGGAATGCACAGAATACAGAGTCCGAGCCGGGCAGGATGGGGGATGGCGAGCTGGTGGCCCTGGCCTCCTTGGAGCTGGGAGTGCGCATGATGCAGGACGGCCAATCCGTGTCCGTGGACAATCTTCGCAAATTTGCGACATTTTTGCAGGAAATACACCCCAAGTCAAATTTGCACATTCACATCCAAACCCTTATCAGTAGGGAGGATATAATACCTATGCTTAAGGAATTTGGTAGTTTAGGAGCTAATGTTCGCGTGAATTCGTGATTTGCGATACTTTTCAGCTCCTGGGTGACACCATTTTACATGACGCTCCAGGCCGACCCGGGTATCTTATTATCTCCTCTTGCGGACATTGGCCTAAACTTCGCCAAGGGACTTCATGTATAAGACGCACCACTCCTTCCATATCCCCGTGATGGGTACCGGTTTCACAATTGATACCGCCCTTCGCGTCGCCCGATTCGGAATCTCCTCCGTAATCTCCTTGGTGGATGATCTCCTTATCGAGCGCATACGAAAGCATTATGCGGGGCTGTACGGGATGGAGTTCAATCCCGTCATCGCCAGCCAGGGGGATGCCCGGGCCAAGCGCATCACCGCCTACCTGGACCTGGTCCATGACGTGGTGGAGCGTCAAATCGCCGAAATCCGCGCCCTGCCTTTCGAAGCCGGCAATGACAAGGCCAAGTACTTCGAGCTCCTTCCCGACACCTCCCCGGTGAAAGCCAGCTATCGCACCTACCTGGGCATGATGGACGGCCCCGAGAAGCGCCAGCTGGAGGCCGAGCTCAACGACTCCATCCGCCCGGGCCGCATCGACTGCAACATCATGACCAAGCTGGACCGGATCAATTACGACCGGGAAGGCCATGTGATGAGCATGGAGCACAGCGACGCCAAGGCCGCCCTCCGGGGCTTCGGCCTGTCCAAGCTCAGGGCCAGCATGGTCTTCAGCGCGGGCATCAATCCCACCCTGTACGGCTACATCGAGGAGTTCCCGGACTTCTACCGGGACGAGACCGGCGATGTCCGGAAAGGCGTCATCCTGAAGGTGAGCGACTACCGGTCCAGCGTCATCCAGGGCCGCTTCCTGGCCAAGAAGGGCATCGAGGTGCAGGAGTTCCGCATCGAGTCGGGACTCAATTGCGGCGGCCATGCCTTCGCCTCCGACGGCTATCTCATGGGCCCCATCCTGCAGGAGTTCAAGGACAACCGGCACAAGTTCCCGGAGATGTTCGAGCCCCTCATCGAAACCTATTACGCCAAGAAGGGCCGCGTCTACCATGCGTCCGGGAAAGGCCGGAACATCCCGGTCACGGCCCAGGGAGGCATCGGCAACTTCGCCGAAGTCCGGCGCCTCATGGGGCCCTATGGCATCGACGCCACGGGTTGGGCCAGTCCCTTCCTGCTGGTGCCCGAGGCCACCGCCCTGGATGCCCCCACCCGGCAGGCCCTCGCGGACGCCAAGGAGGAGGACCTGTATCTCAGCGACGTGAGCCCGCTCGGGGTGGTCTTCAACAACCTCCGCAACTCCACGTCCGAGCAATGGACCAAGCGCCAGATCGACGAGGGCAAGCCCGGCTCGTCCTGCCCCAAGAAATACCTCGTCTCCAACACCGAGTTCACCGACAAGCCCATCTGCACCGCATCCAAGGAATACCAGGGCAAGAAGCTGGCCGCCATGGGCCTGGAGAAGGCTCCGGCGTCCAACGTGGACGACCCGAAGGTGCAGGCCGTCTACGTCAAGTCCTGCATCTGCGATCAGCTCGGAAACGGCGCGCTCATCAACCTCGGCATCACCTCCGGAAACGCTCCGGTGGCGGTTTGCCCGGGGCCCAACATCGCCTATTTCGATCGGCTCTATACGCTCCGCCAGATGGTCGACCACATCTACGGCCGCGGCAAATCCCTGGTTCCCGATAATCGTCCGCACATGTTCACCAAGGACCTGGTGATGTCGGTGGACTATTTCGGCAAGCTGTCGGACAAGCTGGTTCCCGGCGATGCCAAGGCCTACGCCTACCTGGAAGTATTCCGCGCCAACCTTCTGGAGGGCCTCGAGTATTACCGGAGCCTGGTGGAGGAGGAGCCTTTCCCCGGAGAG
>CBILQL010000253.1:0-7224 GCA_966238865.1 uncultured bacterium | reverse complement strand
GAACTCTTTTGATTGGATCGACCAGGACGACCCCTTGGCATTCGGTAGATCCGATGAAAGAATCAGAAAATTCGGCAGGACGGGGGAGTCCTCCTTCCGGAACAGAAAGGGGCGGCTACCCGATGGGGTATTCGGAAACAACTTCCACAATTCTTGGTGTATCCCATACTCGGTCAGATCCGGCAAGCGGGATCTGCCTTGCATGCCGGAATCTAGTGCGAGGCTGGCTTTGGACAAGTACATCACTTTCCGGCCTCCAGGTTCAGAACGGCATGCAACTCCCTGCGTTCATCGAAACGGGATAGCTTCCGATTGCGGGCGATATCCCTCCGCATCACGCTCTGGATGGGGCTTGGGGTCGTTGGGAATCCGGCTACTCCATCCTCATCCCAATACACGGAAACCGCCTTAGGCGGGACCATACCAGAAAGGAATTGACTGGACCGTTTCTCCTGACTTGGGCTTGCGTAAGCCTCATGGAAAGAGCCAGCCTGACAGATCTGCGGATCCAAAGGCAGCGAAACCGGACATGAGCGGCGCCCCAGAAAAAGCGGATAACGGGGATGCCGCAATGACTCCTGGATCGACTCCAGACTGAAACGGCCTGGGATTCGACGCATCCAAAGGCAGATCGCATAGGCACTGTCACACCAGTAGTCCCGGGTGGAGAGAATGGTGTTCAAGTCCCGCGCTCCGCCTTTATCCCGAGCAGACAGTTCATCCTTTCGCGTCGCGTATGCGGCGCCCTTCCTGCCCGCAGGCACCTGGATAGTGTGGTAGTCCCGGAGCAGAATTCCAGGCTTCTCCACATACATGGCGCATCCGAGCTCCTTAGCTAGGGCAACATGCGTCGCTTCATCCTCGCGCGCAATGCCCAGGGCGGATGCAATCAGCCCCAGAATCGCCGACTTACTGGGCTGCAAGGTGGTGGGGCGATATTCTCCGACCGCCACGTCGCCCCAGGAGGCCAAGGGACCATACAGCCTGAAAACCAGGTAGGATTGCATGGCTACTCCTGGACGAAGCGGATGAGCTCGGCCAGACTGCCTTCGCCCTGAGTCGCATTCAAACGTCGGCTTTCGTCGGCGCATGGTCCGTAAACCTTGTCCATATTCGCCCGGGTGGTTTCCAAGGCGCCGATCGCTTCCGCCGCCATATTCTCCCCGTTGACAGGTTTGAGGTAGGCCACGGCCAGGGAGCGAGGCTGCTGAGAGCCTTTTTCAGCCAGGATATAGGATGCATAAACTCTGTTGGCGAAGCTGTTCTGCTTGCCGCCGGGCGGAACCTTCGCGATCGATTCGAGCAGGGCTCCCAGAGTCTTGTTCGCCAATGCATTGTTTCCGCCCAGGTTCGCAACCAGGCTTTCCCGATCGATGCAGACATACAGGTAGAACAGCGCGGCGGCGAATTCCGTATCTCCCATATGTCCGGATCCCCGATCCTCGTCTCCTCTGTTCAGATCATCCACGGCCGTGAAGAAGTCGTCTTCCACGGCGACCTTGTGGACGGAAAGCGCATGCGCCACCTGGGTGGAGGCATCCACATTGAAGCCGGGTTCGGAAGCCAGCATGCGCCCGAACAGGGCGATGTCCGCGGAAGAATTCTCCTTTCGCAAGAGGGCCAAATCCTTGTCGGTGGGAGTGGATTTTTCACGCGCGAGCTTTTCGATCAAGGCGTCGATGGCCGCAACCTCCTCGGTGCTGAAATGCGCGAGCTGCTCGATGTCCAACACCGCAAGCTTGTCTTCCGCGTCTTTCCCCTTGCACTTTCCGAACCTTTCCACGATGGAGCCAGCCCATTCCAAGGCATTTTTTTCGGAAACTCCTTTTTCCAGGAGCTTCCGATGGATTTCCCGGCCCATGGACTTCGTTCGGATGCCTTTGTGGTTTCCAAGGGCGGTCGAAAATATTTCCGACTGCCGCCAGGCGCGCTTGAGGCTCTGCGAGGAGATCCGAAGCCGGTTGGCGCCCCCCATGACCGCCGTTTTCGGTCGGCCGAGATCATCCCGATTGGGATTGGAAGGCGGATAGGAAATAAGCAGATGCAATTGGACGAATCGCGACATGGTTTTCCTTTCAAGTGATTATTTGGTGGAGGTATTTGGGAGCACAGAGTAGTAATCCATAGCCCAGCGGCGGCGCGTGGATTCATTCCAATAAAAGACGCTTTCGATCAGGCTGGGCAGATTCACAAGTCCATCTAGAATCCGGATGGCCCGTAAAAGCAGGGGAAACAGCTCTGCCCGCGTCTGGCATTGGAGCAGACGCCGGAAACGAAGCTCGCTCATCGGGCTCTTCTCTCCGATCATCGGCTTCGCCATCTGTGCCGCCAATGATACTCCGGACTCCGCCTTCACATGGGAAAGCAGGGCGGCAACAGCGGCAAGGCCGTCCGACTGCGCATTGTCCAGGCTCGCCCCCAGGCGTCGCCTGAGTTCATGGAAAGCCGGCTGAAAAAAAACCTCCGTGAGGTCATGGCAGCGCTTCAAGCCCGCCCTTCCCCCAGGATCTGCATGCAGCCCCTTCCACCAGGAAACCAATATTTCGGAATCCGTCGAACCCCTCCTAAGCTCCAGCGCCATCCTTGACTCCTTTCGATTTTCTTTTTGACTTGGCCTCTTTTCCGGCGCTCTCCACCGGCAGCCCCAGCATGCCCTTCAGCTTTGCGTCGCCGTTCCAAAATAGCAGGCCTTTCCGGGCCAAAACGACCCGCTTGGGATTTTCGTATTCGAAAGGACTCGAGAGCGCGTACTGGTCGAATACCTTCATGGACTCGACTTGAAGCACCTTCAGCCAGCCAGCCATGACTTCCGTCAAAACATGCCCCTTCGCCAAGGCATCGTGCAACTGCTTCAGATGTGCGTAGAATCCATCCTCGGATCGTCCCCAGAAAAGCGCCTTCACATAGCCTAAATCGCCGCGAACTTCCTGACTTTCATCGAACCAGGCCTTCTGTACCGCCCGCTGAGTGTTTCGGGCAATGCCATCAGCTACTTTGACCATCTCCTCCGATTTCATCTCGAAATCCGGCCTGATGGTTTCCTGGATATCCAAAAGCGGGATCATGCCCTCATACCAGCACCTGGCCTTCATATTGTCCATGTCATAGCCGAAAGCCCAAAGGCGGTATTGGCTACCGACCTCTTTCCGCCAATCCTCCTGCAGATAATGACGGATGACCTGAGCGGGTTCGATGACATCCTTCCCTGTCTGGCCCGGAATAATCAGTCCCACCCAATGCCGATAGCCGATACCCCCGGGCTGTGGATGCAGACAGAATGCCTCCCCATCTGAAACCCGGTAAGGGCTCAAAGGATGACGCCATGCACCAGCATACTGAACGCCATAATTTTTGGTTTTATAGGTGGACACACCGGGTTGAGGAACCGTGCTTTCGAGTGAATCCGGGACATCCTGCAACCAGATGCGCCTCGGCATCGCCCAGAAATATTGAGCCGGGTGACCGTCTTCCGGAAAAGTCTGCTGGCCGCTCTTCGCTTCGCTCGTCCGCACCTTGCCCATCCATGGGAACCGGCTTGCAAGACTCTCATTAACGGGCGAGAATCCGCGCATGAAGACGGATTCCGGCAGTACGTTCAGCCACAGGTTTTGCCAAAGAGTCTCTCCGCTCCAAATGAGGGTGGTCAGAGGTCCTCCGCCTCGCAATGAAGTACGATGCCCTTGCCCGCCGGCCGGCGCATTGGTTTGGAGACAGAAAAGCGCTAGCGCGGCCTCGGCGTAGGTGAAGCGCTTGTTTCCCGAACCCTTGTTGAAAAAGGCTTTGTTCTCCTTCAAGGTATTTTCGCCCGGAGAGTCGATCAGCAGATTCGAAACCGGAAGAGAATCAAGCGGCTCGTCCTTCAAGGATTGGTCCTGCATGAACCGGGGACCGTCACCCAGGAGATTGAAAGCTGCCTCAGCCGCAAAGAATCGGTCCCGCAGAACCTCGGGACTGGGTGGCTTGGAGAAAAACTGGCGCCATTCCTTTTCGGTTTTGGGCATAAGAAAGGTCTGCAGCAGCCCTATCAAGAACTGCACCATGGCCGCATTGAAGTCCGGCCTGGAGTAGGCAAGTCCGGAAATAGGGGTGGAATGCGCGGCAGTAATCATCCAAGGAGCGATTTCCTCCCTAGAATGGTCGGTGCGCCGAACTGCGATCCACGATTCAATCAACAAATTGAACTTCATACTATATCCTTGCCGCTACGCTTACACACATAGGTTGTTCTTCGTAAGGTATCTCGAGGTTAGGAAATCGTCAAGCAATTTTTACAACCCCGCTCACGCGGGGAACGGACCTCGCAATAGTCAGGCCGCAACGCTGACACACGGGTCATCCCCATAAAAATGGGGAACAACCCAAAATATATCAGAGGAAGAGGAAGTTGATCCCAATTATTCCAGCACATCATCTTCCCCTTTCATGAGCCTGAACCCCATTTCCCGCGAATATCGCACCTTCACCCGTAATCCTCCTTTACCGGGGAGGCTTCCCATCCATTGACGTTCACCCGCCTCCGTCATCCCCACAATCAGGCGGTATTTCAGATCCGGCCTACGCTCGATCCATAGTTTTCGGGCTTCGGTCCATTCCGCCCCTTCGTCTTCAGTCTCCGTTTCGAAGGGCCCGGCCTGAATGCGGAGTTCACCGGCATGCCAATCCTCTCCTTCCCGCCAGGGAGCCAGATTCGATCCGTCCCAGCGGGCCAGAATCACTTGGATGGTTGGCTTGCCCAGGCGCGTCGGGGCGAGAGTGTCTTCGGACCAGTGCTCATCCTTCTGGTACCCCCGCCCGAAATTGAGTGCATTCATGCGGGCTGCGCTGCGCTCAGCTTTTCCGACCCCTTCGCTCTTCTCATCCGACGCAGCCAACCCTTCCGGCGCCTGCACATTTTCTCCGAACACGGACTCGATCATTTCCCGGGAGTCTCCAGGCACAGACCATCCACCCTTTTCCTCTAACTTGCGAGCGGTCAGCCACAGTTGGGCATGATTCGGATAGACGAATGCCGCTCCCCGGAAAAAAGAGGAATACCAGTCGGCCTGGGGATTGGGGATGGGTTCAGGGGAAAGCAGATGAACGGTAATCGGTCCGCGGGCATCCTCGCCTTCAATCGGATTGCCTTGCGCATCCCGGGCATGCCGGCGGAGACGTCCGGCCCGCTGGAGCATGAGGTCCATCGGCGCCAAATCGATCAGTATCTCATCGAAATCGAGATCCAGGCTCTGCTCCACGACCTGGGTGGCGACCACGATTCTCGATTTACGTTTGGCCGCAATACTTCGCGGCCCGGCACTATCGAGAATCTGTTGCTCGATATCCAATCGATCACCCAAAGCAAAGCGGGCATGAAAGAGACTTATCTCCACCCCAGTGATTTCACCTTTGAGGAGTTCGTAGCCATCGATGGCATCCGTGACCGTATTACGTATCCAACAGACGCAATTACCTCGCTTGAGGAAGCCTTTCAGAAATGTTATTGCTTGTTGTACATCGGGAATAAACCTCACCTGGACCTGGCGCGATACCCGGGGCGTCGCAGCCACGGTTGTTTCCGTGTATGCGGCGCCATGCACCGAGGTCATCAGGGGAAAAGGTGGCCAGGGTTCAACGGTCGGCAACTCCTGGGTAGGCGCCGTCTGTGCTTCAAGTCCACGATGGAACGCTTTGGAAAACGCCCTTCTCGCTCTCCCGGGCAGGGTGGCCGATAGCAGGATTGCCGACCCTCCCAACCCTGCATGGAATTCCAGGAGGGTTTCGATCAGGGTATTCATGTACCGGTCATAGGCATGCACTTCATCGAGGATAAGGACTTTACGGGATAATCCCAACAGGCGGAGACTTTGATGCCTGGAGGGGAGCACGGACAGTAAGGCTTGATCCACAGTGCATACCCCCACATCGGCCAGCAATGCGCGCTTCCGGCCTTCTGCAATCCAGGCGTTGCAATAGGCCGATGCATCCAAATCCGAATCGGAATACTGCGAGGAGGATTGGGGCCCTGCAGGCAAGTCGCTCCGGCCCGGGTCAAGACGATACCCTGAAGCGCTATGGGCCAAGGAGATCGAGGGATTGGATCCTTCCTCGAACAGCTTGCGGTAGCATTCGGAAATCCGTCCATGCATGGCATTGGCCGTCGCCATGGTCGGAAGGGCGAGGACGAGTCCATTGGCAGCACCGGCTTTCATGAGTCGGTGGCCCAGGAGCAGGGCCGCTTCGGTTTTTCCCGATCCAGTCAAGTCCTCGAGGAAAAACAACCCGGGTCCTTCGGGTACCTCGACTTGCTGGACAGCGGTCTGAAGCGGCGTGGGAACCCGTTTCCCCTGGGATGGAAACAAGGCATGAAAGCCAGTGGCGGAGGAAATCTCCAATGGGATTAATCCCGTCTCGTCCAGAACCTTCTCAGCCGCTCTGCGGGCATGACTTTCGAAATATTTCTCCAGCGGCATGCTTTCGGTGCAATAGGTGAAAAACCGGGTATTCGAACCCAGCCAGTCACATAAGACCGCAATCCCCGCCAAGACCCAAGAGGCTTTCTGCATGCGGTCGAGCAAAGCCGGCTCCAATCCGGTGACCGGCAGCGGGAGAGGGGGAAGCTGGACCAACACACAGCGGACGAATGCTTCGGCAGACTGCCGATCCGCCGCAGTGAAGTAGCGGGCCATCCGGAGGGGGGAATTGGGATATTGTGGGTCGGAATTGTCTGGAGGCTGACCATGATGGCCCGAAGAAAGAGCCATCCATACGTCAAGGATTTCTCTCATGTCACCTTCAGCATCCTCCCCGCACCAGGATTCGCGGAGAGCCATCCCACGCAGGGCTTCCCGCCAGAGGAGATACCCCATGGAACTGTGATGCAGACTGTATTTCGACTCAGCATTCAATCCGGGATCCTGGCGGCAGAGCCTCAGGATCTCTGGACGTAGTTCCTGGAAGGTGAAGGAAAACTTACCCAAGTCATGTAGCGCGAGGAAGAAGCGGAACCAGGATATCCAGACTTTTTCCGGCATTCCGATAAATTGGGTCAGTCGCTTGCGAAGCGAAGTATTGCGGGCCAGGTAACCTTCGCCTACAGCAGCCACATCCAAGCTGTGGTAGACCAAGGGATGCCAAAGTTCTCCTTTTTCGAGCGAACGATCTGCTTTTCCCCAGTATCTGAATAAGGAAGGATCGGAGGAACAGCGCTCGGGTCCGGTCATTGGCTCTCCCGCAGAGCCGCCACCC
>CBILQL010000252.1:0-7239 GCA_966238865.1 uncultured bacterium | reverse complement strand
TACCCCGGATTCAACCTGCCGCTGGCCCGCCGGGCGCGCGCCCTGGGGATCCCGGTCTACTACGTGGCCCCGCCCCAGGCCTGGATCTACCGCGATCCCGCCGCCAAGGCCGCGCGCGCAAGCCGTTCCCTGCAGGGGGCGGTCGTCCACGTGCTGTTCCCCTTCGAAAGGGAGACGTTCGCGGCCGCGGCTACGGAGGTGGTGAGCGGGCATTTCCTGGAGGAGGCGATGGCGGCGGGGGCGGAGGCGGTCGGCGGCGCCCCGGGGTCGGAGGCGGTTGCCGCATCGGGAGCCGGTGCCGAGTCCGGAGGCGCTTCCGGGACGGATGTCTTCCGGGCCGGAGAGCGCGGCGTCCTGGCCCTGTGCCCGGGAAGCCGGCTGCCGGCCCTGCGGCGCAACCTGTCCGCCTGGCTTCCGGCCCTGCGGGCCGCCGGCGTCCTGGACGATCCGGGCGTGTCCGGAACACGCATCCTGGTCCCGGCCCATCTCGTGGCGGAGGTCCGGACCGCCGTCGCGGCCGCCCTGGGCGCCGACCCCGGCCCCCCCGATCCCGCTCCTTCCCGCCCCGGGTCCCCGGCCCCGCGGCTTGCCCTGGTAACTGGCAAGGGACGTCTCCTGCGTGATGCGGATTGGGCCTTCGCCTTCCCCGGCACAGTCACGCTGGAGCTGGCCCTGGCCGGCGTCCCGGCCGCCGTCCTGGCCGCCCTGGATCCCCTGACCCTGGCGGCCGGCCGCCGGATCGTGAAAGGCCCCTGGCTGGGCCTGCCCAACCTGCTGCTGGGCCGGGAGGCCTTTCCCGAATGGGCCGGCAGGGCATCGGCGCTGTCGCCCGGGGTAGCGGCGGGGTTATGGAATCGCCTGCGGAGCCTTCCGCCCCGGACCGCGGCGGAAGCCTGCGGGACGCTGCGCGGCCTGATGGGCCCGGCCGGCGGCGCCGGCGTGGCCGCGGCGGAATGCCTCAAAATCCTGGAAAAATCGTGACAAGCTGTCACAATCCGGTCTGATACCGGCTATCCGTCCCCGGGCGGCTCAAGCGGGGGTAAAATCGGCCGATAGTATACCATGGGCAAGGCCGCTTCCGAAGGCGGTCCGACCGGGGGCGGCGAAACCACCCTGGCGCAAGGACCGGCTTCCTCCCCGCAGGAGGTCCCGCAAGGGCCCCGTCCCGAGGATTACCTGGAGGTGAAGGCGGAGAAGGACAAGGCCACCCTCCTGGTCAAGGGAAGCGCGGCCAAGGACGGGGTCGCGCCGACCCGCGATCACGTGGGCGCCAAGCTCATCGGGCTCAAGGTGACCTCCGGCGTCGATTGGAGCGCCGTGGACGAGATCCTGGCCAAGCGCCTCTACGACAAGACCCACGTCATCGCCGCGAGCAAGCCCCCGGGCCGGAGCCGCGACGCCTGGATCGAGGAGAAGATCAAGATCGATCCCGACGTGAAGCCGGTGGAGGCCCGGGACGGCCACGTGGACTACAAGAACGTGGACAACATCCACCAGGTGCAGAAGGGCGACGTGCTGGCGGTGAAGCATCCCGCCGTGCAGGGCGAGCCGGGCATGGACATATACGGCCGGCAGCAGCCGGCGGCGCCCGTCAAGGACGTGGTCTTCCGGCTGGGGAGCAACACCGAGGTGAGCGCGGACGGCCTCTCGCTCCTGGCCGCGACCGGCGGCTACGTCTACCACCAGGGCGGGGCCATCCACGTGGGGATCACCTACACCCTCAAGGGCGACGTCGACTTCAAGACCGGGAACCTGCACTACCAGGGCGACATCGTGATCCAGGGCAGCGTCCACGACGGCTTCGAGGTGAGGGCCCGCGGCGACGTCACCGTGGAGGGCAACGTGGACGCGGCCGAGATCGTCTCCCTGGAGGGGAGCGTCACCGTGAAGTCGGCCGTGTTCGGGCACGGCAAGGGATCCATCAAGGCCAAAAAGGGCATCCGCCTGCTCAGCGCCCAGGACATCTCCCTGGAATGCGAGGGCGGGATAGAGGTGGAGACGCAGCTCCTCAACTGCCGGGTCGTGGCCGGGTCGCTGATCGCCGACAAGGCGGGGTGCGCCGTCGTGGGCGGGGACGTGAAGGCCTACAAGGAGATCCGCGTGGCCGTGGTCGGCGCCGAGGGCTGCCGCACCGAGCTGCGCATCGTGGACAAGGAGGCCGAGGCGGCCCGCCTCCGTCTCGCCGAGATCGACGGCGGGCTGAAGGCCGCCGCCCCCCGGCTGGAGTCCATGGAGAAGAAGCTGAAGGCCATGAAGGCCCTGGCCGAGAGGGCGGGCGGGAGCATGTCCCCGCGATCGGTGGAGGAGCTGAAGGCGGCCCTCAACCAGTACGCCGCCCTGCGCAAGGCCACGGAGGCCCTCGAGAGCGGGCGCAAGGCCATGCACGCGGCGGGGGATTCCTCCGCGCGCAACACCGGGAGGGTGGTGATCACCGAGACGGTGGTGTGGGGGGCCTGCATCGACCTCTACGGGCACCCGCGGGAGCTCGAGGCCGAGGACGCCGGGAAGGATTGGGGCTGGACCTTCGACGGCGTGACCGGAAGGACTATCCTTCCCGATCCTGGGGGCGATGCTCCTCCCCGGGATCCGGCTTCCCCGCATCCGGCTCCTCGCGCTTGACCAGCACCTTGTCCACGCGGTTGCCGTCCATGTCCACCACCTCGTAGCGGACCAGGTCCTGGATGAAGGTGTCGCCGGCCTTGGGAATGCGCCCCAGCTGGGTCATCACGAAACCTCCCAGGGTCTGGTAGGTCTCCTCGTCCTCGCCGGGCAGCTCGTCGACGCCCACCAGCTCCTTGAAGTCGTCGACCGCCTGCATGCCGTCCACCAGCCAGGAGCCGTCTTCCCGGCGGACCGCCTCCGGGCTCTGCTGCTCCTCATGGGTGGGGATGTCGCCGACGATGCTCTCCAGGATGTCGTTCATGGTCACGAGGCCCTGGAGGCTGCCGTACTCGTCGATGATCAGGGCCACGTGGATGCCGCTCTCCTTGAACGACTCCAGGGACTTGAGCACCGGGATGGTCTCGGGGATGGTGAGGGGCTTGCGGATGTGGGCGGACAGGTCGATGGGCCTGCCCTGCAGGCAGTCCATCAGCATGTCCTTGGTGTGAGCGATGCCGAGCACCTCGTCCAGGCTGCCGCGGCACACCGGGAAGCGGCTGTGGGGCGTGTTCAGGATGCGCTCGCGCAGCTCCTCGGGGCTCCCGTCGATGTCCAGCCAGCCGATCTCGGGCCGCGGGGTCATGATGCTGCTGATGCGCTTCTCGTGCAGCTCGATGACGCTCTCGACCATGTCCTGCTGGCTCTCCTTGAACACCCCCGCCTCGGTGCCCTGGGCGATCATGACGTTGATCTCGTCGCCGGTGACGGGCGGCTCGCTGGACGGCTTGCTGCCCATGATGCGCAGCACGGCCTCGGTGGAGGCCCCCAGGAAGGTGACGAAGGGCGAGAAGACGCGGGAGACGAGGTTCATGGGCCAGGCGACCACCGAGGCCACCCGCTCGGCGTTGTGCAGGGCCAGGGCCTTGGGCACCAGCTCGCCGAGGATCACGTTGATGTAGGTGATGAAGGCCACCACGATGATGAGGGCGATGCCTCCGCGGTATTCGTGGACAAGGGGCACGTATTCCAGGCGCGCCGACAGCTTCTCGGCGATGGTGGCGCCGCCGTAGGCGGAGGCCGCCACGTCCAGGAGGGTGATGCAGACCTGCACCGTGGCCAGGAACCGGTTGGGGTTGTTGGCCAGTTCCAGGGCCCCTTCGGCCCGGTGGTTCCCCTCGTTGGCCCATTGCTGGAGGCGGGCCTTGCGGGCCGATACGATGGCGATCTCGGACATGGCGAAGACGCCTTTCGAGAGGACCAGCGCGAAGATGATGAGGATTTCGGGGCCTAGGCCGTTCATTGATGTCGGGATGGGCGGGATAGGCTCCGCGACTCGAGGCCGGAGACCGGCGGGAGCGGCTGCATGGTAGTCTTGCAAAATTAAGTAAAATAGGGGAAACCTTGCAAACCGGGGCCGCCGTCGGGATTGGGTTAAATCCTTGTTTCTACTATTTTTGCGACCCTTATGCACCAATACCGATCCCATACCTGCGGCGAGCTGAGAAAAACCCATGTCGGGGAGACGGTCCGGTTGTCGGGCTGGGTATACCGGAGGCGGGATCACGGCCATTTCCTGTTCATCGACCTCCGGGACCATTACGGCATCACCCAGGTGGTCTTCCATCCCGAGCGGCCCTTCTTCGACCAGGCGACGCGCCTGCGGTACGAAAGCGTCATCACCGTCACCGGCAAGGTCATCGCCCGCGAGGCGAACACGGTGAACCCCTCCATGGGCACGGGCGAGATCGAAATCACCGTGAACGAGCTCACCATCCAGTCCCTGGCCGAGCAGCTGCCCCTGCTGGTGGACTCCAAGGAGGACGGCCCCGAGGACATCCGCCTCAAGTACCGTTTCCTGGACCTGCGCCGCGAGCGCATCCACCGGAACATCGTGCTCCGCTCCCAGGTCATCTCCAGCCTGCGCCGACGCATGACCGACGCCGGCTTCACCGAGTTCCAGACCCCGATCCTGACATCGTCCTCCCCGGAGGGCGCCCGCGACTACCTGGTCCCGAGCCGCATCCATCCGGGCCGGTTCTACGCCCTGCCCCAGGCCCCCCAGCAGTTCAAGCAGCTGCTGATGGTGGCCGGCTTCGACCGCTATTTCCAGATAGCGCCCTGCTTCCGCGACGAGGACGCCCGCGCCGACCGCTCGCCGGGCGAGTTCTACCAGCTCGACATCGAGATGTCCTACGTGACCCAGGACGACGTCTTCGACGCCGTGGGCAAGGTCGTCCACGGGACCTTCGAGGAATTCGCCCAGGGCCGCGAGGTGGACGGCCTGCCGTTCCGCCGCATCACCTACGCCGACTCCATGCTCAAGTACGGCAACGACAAGCCGGACCTGCGCATCCCCATCGAGATCCGCGACGTGGGCGCGCTGTTCGCCGCCTCCGAGTTCCAGGCCTTCAAGTCCGCGGTGGCCCAGGGCGCCGTGGTGCGCGCCATCCCGGTCAAGAACGTGGCCGACAAGCCCCGCTCCTTCTTCGACAAGCTGGTCGAGTTCGCCCAGGGCATCGGCTCCAAGGGCCTGGCCTACCTGGTGTGGAACCCCGACCAGGTGAAGGGTCCCCTCGCCAAGTTCCTCAAGCCGGAGCAGATGCAGGCCTTGGCGTCGCAATGCGACGTCGGCGTCGGGGACGCCGTGTTCTTCGTCTGCGACAAGAAGGACGTGGCCGCCAAGCTGGCCGGCCAGATCCGGGTCAAGGTCGCCAAGGATCTCGACCTGGTGGAGAAGGGCGTGTTCCGCTTCTGCTGGATCGTCGACTTCCCCATGTTCGAATGGGACGAGGAGAACAAGTGCGTGGCGTTCTCCCACAACCCCTTCTCCATGCCCCAGGGCGGCATGGACGCCCTGAAGACCCGGAACCCCCTGGAGATCAACGCCTACCAGTACGATCTCGTCTGCAACGGCGTGGAGCTCTCCAGCGGCGCCATCCGGAACCACATCCCGGAGATCATGTACAAGGCCTTCGAGATCGCCGGGTACGGCCCCGAGGTCGTGGACCGCAAGTTCGGCGGCATGATCAACGCCTTCAAGCTGGGGGCCCCGCCCCACGGCGGCATCGCCCCGGGCGTGGACCGCATGGTCATGCTCCTGGCCGAGGAGGAGAACATCCGCGAGATCATCGCCTTCCCCATGAACCAGAAGGCCCAGGATCTGATGATGGGCGCCCCGGGCGAGGTCACCGAGAAGCAGCTCCGCGAGCTGCACATCCAGATCGATCCCAAGGTGCTGGCCCAGAACAAGGCCGAGGCGGCGGCCGCGGCCAAGACGGCCTGAGGCTCCGTCAGGGGCCCCGGGTCCCGGGGGCGCCCGTGAGCATCAGCGCATCCAGCGCCAGCACGCCCTCGCCCCGCGGATAGACGACGACCGGGTTGAGATCGATTTCGAGGATCCCGGGCTCTCCCGCCATCAGCCGGCCGACGATCCGGACGACGTCGGCGAAGGCCTCCAGATCGACGGGGAGGGCCCCCCGGAATCCTTGCAGCAGGGCCGCGCCCTTGAGCCGGTTCAATTCCGCGAGGATGGCTTTCCGATCCAGGCCGGGCGCGAGCAGCCGCACATCCTTGTAGACCTCCGCCTGGATGCCGCCGAATCCCACCAGGGTCACGGGTCCCCACTCCGGATCGTTCCGTCCGCCGACGATCATTTCGATTCCCCGCCTGCCCATGGCTTCCACCAGGACCCCGTCCAGGGCGAGGCCGGGGCGGTTCCGTTCCAGGTTCGCCCGCAGCCGCGCCCAGCCGCGGGCCAGCTCCTCCGCGTCGGCGATCCCGACGATCACGCCGCCGGCATCGCTTTTGTGGGACAGCTCGGCCGCCTGCGCCTTCAGCACCACGGGATAGCCCAACGCGGCGCCGGCTTCGAGCGCGGCATCCAGGGTGCCCGCCAGGATCGATCGGGGAAAGGGCACGCCGAGGGGGCGGAGGATCTGCTTCGCGCGGTATTCCGGGACGACTCCGGCCGGGAGAGGCGCTCCGGCCTTCAGCGGCGGGGCCGCCTGCGGCCGGGCTTCGTCGCGGGCATGAGCGGCCAGGCGGGCGAAGGCGCGTATGGCGCGTTCGGGAGACGGGAAATAGGGGACGTTCAGGGAGCGGGCGCCCTCGATGTATTCCCGGGGAATCGCCGCCCCTTCGTCCACGCCGGTGAGCAGGATGGGCATTTCCGCCTTCAGCTCCCGCAGGGCCGCGAGGATGTGCGGAAATTTCCTGGCTGCCGTGGATTCGTCGGTCTGGATGATGCTCAGGATGAGGCCGCCGAACCGGCCGTCGCCGGCTATCGCCGCGAGGGTCCGCGCGTACATGCCCGGATCGACCAGCGCCTGCGCGGTCATGTCGACGGGATTGGACACCGCCACGAATTCCGGCATGGCGGCGCGCAAGGCCGGCGAATTCGCATCGGTCATGGCGGGCAGATGCAGGCCCACCGCCTCGCTCAGATCCAGGGCCAGGGCCTTGAAGGCACCGGACTCGGCGAGGATGGCCGCCCCGCCCCGGGGAAGTCGGGCGCAGCGCGCGGCGATTTCCGCCACGTCGCCCAGTTCCTCCAGGCCCTCGACGACGACGATGCCGGCGTCCCGGCATTTCACGGTCATGACGGCGTGGTCCCCGGCCATGGCGCCGGTATGGGTGGCC
>CBILQL010000251.1:0-7274 GCA_966238865.1 uncultured bacterium | reverse complement strand
CGTCCCCGGAATTGCAGGACAGGAAGAAGAGGGGCAGGAAGGCGGCCAGGAGCGCGGGCAGCCGTATGGATTTCCCTGGGAACAACTTGAACATGCTCATCCACCCGCCTCGTCCACGTGCCATTTTTACAAGCTTTTCCACTAGCATTTCATCCGGGGCCAAGAACGCCTAAATGATAGAAAGGATGTACCCAAATCGGGCCCGGCATCCTGTGAGGAAGCTCACATCGGGAGGCGGAAAAATGACTGATCGGGCGGTAAAGTGCGGAGCAAGTCGCGTAATGGCGAGGATTTTCGCGGCCGGCGGCAACAGGGATGCTGGCCGGCTCAGAGCATTTCGAAGACGCCCGCCGCGCCCATCCCGCCGCCGATGCACATGGAAACGATGCCGTACTTCCCGCCCCGGCGCTTCAGCTCGTTGAGCAAGGTGAGGGTGAGCTTGGTGCCGGTGCATCCCAGGGGATGTCCCAGGGCGATGGCGCCGCCGTTGACGTTGACCTTCTCCTCGGGAAGCTTGAGCTCCCGCATCACGGCGAGGGCCTGGGCTGCGAAGGCCTCGTTCAGCTCGTACAGGTCGATCTGATCCGCGGAGAGTCCCGCCTTCTTGAGGACCGCCGGGATGGCCCCGGCCGGCCCCATGCCCATGATTTCCGGCGCGCAGCCGGTCACGGCGTACTTGACCAGTCGGGCGATGGGCTTGAGGCCGTTCTTCTCCGCGTAAGCGCGCGAAGTGACCAGCGCCATGGCGGCGCCGTCGCTGACCTGGGAGCTGTTGCCGGCGGTGACCGTGCCGTTGTTCTTGAAGGCCGGCTTGAGCCCCTTCAGGGCCTCGATCGAGGTGTCGGCTCGGGGACCTTCGTCCACGGCCAGGGAGCGTTCGACGGACTTCTCCTTGCGGTTCCGGTCGAGCTGGGTCTCGGTCCAGGAAAAGGGGGCGATCTCGTCCTTGAACCTCCCGGCCGCGATGGCGGCCACGGCCTTCTGGTGGCTCTTGTAGGAGAACTCGTCCTGGGCCTCGCGGGAGATGCCGAACTTCTCGGCCACGCGCTCGGCGGTGAGGCCCATGGTCATGTAGCTCTCGGGGCGCTTGTGCACCAGTTCGGGGTTGGGGGTTATCTTGTGCCCGCCCATGGGGATCATGGACATGCTCTCGAGGCCGCCGGCCAGCACGGCCTGGGCGTCGCCCAGGTTGATGCGATCGGAGGCCAGGGCGATGCTCTGCAGCCCGGAGGAGCAGTAGCGGTTGATGGTCATGCCGGGGACGGTCTCGGGCAGACCGGCCATGAGACCGACCAGGCGGGCGATGTTCATGCCCTGCTCGGCCTCGGGCATGGCGCAGCCGAGGATCAGGTCGTCCAGGTCGCCGGCCTTGGCGCCGGGTGCCCGCTTCATCACTTCCCGGACGGTATGCGCCGCCAGGGAATCGGGCCGCACATGCGCGAAGGACCCTTTGCCCCCCTTGCCGACGGCGGTGCGCGCTCCGGCTACGATGACTGCGTCGTTCATGGAATACCTCCCTGGGGTCACGGCTTCGGACGTTTTTCGTTTTTTGTTTTCCGTTTTTCGCTGCGAACCTGGTCCAGGCTTGGTGGATGGGTGAAAAACCCACACCACGAACAACGAAAAACAAAAAACGAAAAACCTCTTCCCAATTAACCTATCAATTCCGTAAGGGCTTGCCCTTCTTCAACATATGCTCGATGCGCTCCTGGCTCTTCTTCGTCGCCACCAGCTTCATGAAGCCTTCCCTTTCCAGGTCCAGCAGGTAGTCTTCGTCCACGGCCGTGCCCGGGGTCACCTTGCCGCCGGCCATGATGTGGCCGACGGTGAGGCCGATGAGGGCGTCATGCTCGGAGGCGTAACCGCCCTCCCGCATCATGAAGATTCCGGTCTCGAAGGCGGCCAGGGCCTCGGTGCCCAGCACCTCGACGTGCTTGGCGGGCGCGGGGGGACGGTAGCCGGCCCGGCTCATGGCCAGGACCTCGGCCTTGGCCTGGTCGAGCCGCGTGCTCTCGTTGGAGGCGATCACGGCGCGGCGATCCAGGTAGCCCATGTCGAAGGCCTCCTTGGCGCTGGTTGAGACCTTGCCCATGGCGATGAGCTCGAAGGCCTTGATGAGCCGGTTCAGGGCCACGCCGCCCTGGTTCCTGTCCATGGCCCGGAGGGTCAGCTCCTTGGTGCCGGCCCCG
This sequence comes from uncultured bacterium, assembly GCA_966238865.1. Taxonomy (GTDB): domain Bacteria; phylum Fibrobacterota; class Fibrobacteria; order UBA11236; family UBA11236; genus CBILQL01. Next base: position 5,085 of record CBILQL010000251.1, on the reverse strand, counting down.
GCCGGCAGCAGGCCCACCCCCACCTCGACCAGGCCCATGTAGGTTTCCGGCGAGAGCACCGGGCGGTTGCTGTGGATCACGAATTCGCAGCCGCCCCCCAGGGCCATGTTGTGTGGAGCCACCACCACGGGCACCGGGGCGTACTTGATGGCCATGCTGGCGCGCTGGAACTGCTTGATGGCGTAGTCGATATTGTCGTACTCGCCGTTGGCTGCGTCCAGGAGCACCATGGCGATGTTGGCGCCGGCGCAGAAGTTGGAGCCCTGGTTGCCGATGACGAGTCCGGCCCAGCCGTTCGACGCCTTGTCCACGGACTTCAATATCATGTCCAGGGAGATGGGTCCCATGGAATTCATCTTGGAATGGAACTCGAGCAGCAGGACCTTGTCGCCCATGTCCCAGAGGGTGGCGTCGGAGGTCTCGATCACCGGCCGGTTGCCGAGCCGGTGCAGGGCGAGGCTGAAGCCGCGCGGCTTGAGCTCGTGCCGGCCCTGTCCCGACAGGTTGGGCTTGGGCACGTCCTTGATGGTGATGCGGTTGTCGGCGATCTTGTACACCTTGTTGCTGTCGCCGGCGTGCTGGAACACCCAGGCGGGGCACTCGATCCTGTACTTGGCGCAGGCTTCCTTGAACGTGTCGGCGCCGATGGCGTCGAGGATCTTGAAGGGGCCCGAGTCCCACCCGAAGCCCAGCTCCATGGCCTCGTCCACGTAGGAGAGATCCTCCGTGATCGAAGGCGAAACCTGGGCGCTGTAGGCCAGGGTGGTGCAGAGGATGCGGCGGGCGGCCTCGGCCCCCCGTCCCTCGGCGGCGAACAGCTTCTTCATCTTCTTCTCGAGGACCTCCTCCTTGGAGACCTCCTTCAGCTCCTCGAAGCGGGCCTTGTTCTCCGGGCGGTACTGGCCGGACTTGAGGTCGATGACCAGCATCTCGTCCTTGCCGCCCGCGGCCGCCTTGGTCTTCTTGTAGAAGCCGGCCCCGCCCTTGCGGCCGGTGGCGCCCTGCTTGACCATCTCGGCCAGGAGGGGATCCACCTCGAAGATCTCGTCCGGGAAGGCCTGCTTGAGACCGTTGACGATGTGCACCAAAGTATCGAGGCCCACCAGGTCGGCCAGCTTGAAGGTGGCGGTCTTGGGGCGGCCCAGGAGCGGCCCGGTGAGGCCGTCCACCTCCTCGACGGTGAGGCCCATCTCCTTGGCGATCATGAGCGTGGCCATCATGGCATGCACGCCGATGCGGTTGGCGATGAAGCAGGGGGAATCGAGGGCCGGCACCGCCACCTTGTTGATCACCTGGGTGAGCACGTGGTGGATGCGGTTCACCGTGTCCCGGGAGGTCTTCGGCCCCTTGATGACCTCCACCAGGCGCAGGTAGCGGGGAGGGTTGAAGAAATGGGTGCCGATGAAGCGCTCCTGGACCGAATCGGAGAGCCCCTGTCCCAGCAGCGTGAGGGGAATGCCCGAAGTGTTGGTGGCGAGGATGGCCTGGGGGCCCATCACCCCCTGCAGGCGCTTGAACAGCTCCTGCTTGGGGCCGGGCTGCTCGACGATGGCCTCGATGATCCAATCGGTCTTGCCGGCCTCCTCCAGGTGGTCCTCGGTGTTGCCGGTGGTGATGAGGTCCAGGGCCTCGGCGCTGTAGAACGGGGAGGGCTTGATCTTGCGCAGCCCGTCCTTGGCCTTGTCGGCGATGGCATTGCGGTTCTTCTCCCCCTGCTTGACGATGTCCAGGAGCAGTACCGGGATGCCGCAACCCGCCAGGTGGGAGGCGATCTGGGAGCCCATGATGCCGCTGCCGATGACGGTTGCGCTGCGGATTGGTTGCATGCGGGGATCCTCCTCCGTGGGCGTTGCCGGTTCAGGTTTTTCGTTTTCCGTTTTTCGTTTCCCGTTCCTTCGCGGTCTCTATCCGCGGCGCCTGACCGGCGCCGCAACGCGAAAAACGGAAAACGAAAAACAGAAAACCCTTTTCACCTTCGTCTTAAACTACAATTCGCCCCGTCCCCCATTGTACCTACGATCGGTACATGGATTCAATTTCCTGCCGGTATTTTTCGCTCACCACGTGCCGGCGGATCTTCATGGTCGGCGTCAATTGGCCGGCTTCGACGGTTATCGGGGTCTTGGCGATGGCGAATTTTTGGACCTGTTCCCAATGGTTGAGCTTCGAGTTGACTTCGTCCAGGGTCTTCTTGACGCATTCGAGGGCCTGGGGCGAGGACAGGAAGGCGTCGTTGCTCATGCCGTCGCAGCCGAGCTCCCGCTTGATCACCTCCAGGTTCTCGAAGTCCGGGAAGATGAGGCAGGTGGTGAAGCTCTTACCCTCCGCGACCACCATGGCCATGTCCACCAGCTTGTTGCCGCTGGCGATGGCCTGCTCGATGGGCACCGGGGCCACGTACTTGCCGTTGGCGGTCTTGAACAGCTCCTTCTTGCGGCCGGTGATCTTGATGTAGCCCTCGGCGTCGATATGGCCGAGATCGCCCGTGTGCAGCCAGCCCATCCGATCCACGCTCTGGGCCGTCTCCTCGGGCTTGTTGTAGTAGCCCTTCATCACGTTCGGCCCGCGGGTCAGGATCTCCCCGTCGTCGCCGATCTTGACCTCCACCCCGGGATAGGCCAGCCCCACCGTGCCCAGCTTGCGGTGCCCGGGGAAGTTGCAGGCGATGACCGGCGAGCTCTCCGTGAGGCCGTAGCCCTCGTACACGGGGATGCCGATATTGATGAAGAAGGCGTTGAGGCGGGGATCGAGGGGGGCGCTGCCGGAGATGACCAGGCGCAGGCGGCCGCCCATGGCGGCCCGCATCTTCTTGTACACCAGGGCGTCGAAGAGCTTGTCCTTCAGGGAAGAGGCTTCCCCCGGGTCCTTGGTCTGGGCGCGGCCCCAGGCAGCCAGGGCCAGCTTCTTCTTGAGGCCGGTGGCCAGCTCCACGTTGGCCTGGAACTTGGCGTGCGCCTTCTCCAGGAGGCGGGGGACAAGGGTGACCACGGTCGGCCGCTTCTCGCGCAGGGCGTCGCCGACCTTCTTCACCTCCTCGGCGAAGTACAGGTTGCAGCCCGAGGACAGGTAATAATAGCCGACCATGCGCTCGAAGACGTGGGCCAGGGGCAGGCAGCTGACGATGGAGTCCCGGGAGGCGTCCAGGGGGAAGCGCTTGCCGGCCGCCTGGATCTGGGTGACCAGGTTGCGGTGGGTGAGCTCGACGCCCTTGGGGGTGCCGGTGCTCCCGGAGGTGTAGATGATGGTGGCGGTGTCCTGCTCGTTGATGGCCTCCGAGAGCCGGATGTACTCCCCCGGATGGGAGACCTGCCGCGCCTCGCCCTGCTTCAGGAGCTGGGAATAGGAGATGCACTTGGGATCGTCTATGCCGTCGGGCAGGACGATGATCTTCCCGAGGCTGCCGAAGAACGGCTTCATGGCCTGGTGCTGGGCCACCGATCCCACGAAGAGGATCTTCATCCCCGAATCCTTGATCTCGTACTGGAGGTTGTCCGGCGAGATGTTTGCGAACATGGGGACGCTGATGGCCCCGGATCCGAGGATGGCGAGGTCCATCAGCATCCAGAACGGCGACGGATCGGCGACGATGCCCACCTTGTCGCCGGGCTTGAGCCCCAGGCCCACGAGCCCGGCGGACAGGCGGCGGACGTTTTCGCCGACCTGGGACGTGGAAATCTTCACCCATTGCCCGGCCTGCTTGTAGCCCATCGCGCACTCGCTCTTGAAATTGCGCTCGATGTACTTCAGGAGGCCAGGCAAGGTCCGGTAGGATTCGCTCATCGAAAAGCTCCCCTCATGGGCCGGGTAACCCGTCCGATGCGGGTAAGCCCGTGCCCGTGCGAATTATAATAGCATATAACCGATTCTCCGGGGCACGGGCAAGGAAAACCGGATGTGGATAGAAGGCTGTGGATAGATCGTGCATCCCGGATTTGGACGCCTGGACGGCCGTTCCGGGTTACGCGCAGGAGAAAGTATCAGTCGCGGAGATCCAGGACTTTGAGGTCCGGGAACAGGCGGGACATTCCGTCCCGCAAATGGACGTCCTTGGTCAGCAGCAGAATCTGCCAGCCATGGCGTAGATGGAAATCCCGGAGCATGCCCAGGGCCCGCTCCTCCCGCTCCCGATCCATGGCCGGGAAGGGATCGTCCAGGACCAGGACGCCTCCGTCCCCGCGCGTCTTCAGCGCCAGCGCCAGCCTGGCGGCCAGGACCACCGCGTCCCGGGTGCCGGTGGACAGGCTTTCGAGGGGACGCGGCCGCCCGCCGGCATCGTCGACGTGGATGTGCTTGCGGTCGAGGCCGGTCAGCGACACGGTCCGGCTCCCGGGCAGGATGCGCGCCAGCATGGACTCCACCTCGCGGGCCAGCCCGGTCAGCAGGAGATCCGAACCCTCCCCCATCTCGCGGAAGATCGCATGCGCCACCGCCGCCGCCCGCTTGTCCAGCTCCTTCTCCCCGATGCGGGCCTCGAGCTCCAGCAGTTCCTCCTCCGCCCGCACGATCTCGCCGGCCAGCTTGCCCAGGATGCCCCGCACCTGGCCGGCTTCCAGGGCCAGCCGGGCGGCGCGGTCGCCGGCCTCGCGCGTCAATTCCTCGCGGCGCGCCTCTGCCTCGCGCGCCTTCCGGATCAGCCGCTGCCGGCCCGCCGCGTCCAGGCCCTGGCGCGGCACGCCTTCCTCTTCCAGATCCTTGAGCTGCCGCGTCAGCTCGCGCCGCTCCAGCGCGGCCTCGGCCCCGTCCGCATCCGCCACTTCCGCGCCTTTCCGCGCCAGCGCCAGCTCCTCGCGCAGCTCGGAGTGCCTGCGCACCCGGACCACGTACTCCTCCGGCGTCGACACGCCGTGGCGCTCGAGCCAGGCTTTCCCGTCGCGGCGGCATCGCTCCTCGGCATCCCGGGACGCCTCCGCGGCCCGGCCCGCCTCCGCCAGCTCCTCCTCCCCCTCCGCGACCCGGTTCCGGGCGGCCAGGATGCGGCCCTCCCACGCCGCCGCTTCCGCAGCCAGGCGATCCAGGGCCTGGAGCAGACCGTCGCGGGTGGCGATGTCGGAGAGGGCCGGGCGGCCGCCTTCGCTTCCCGCCGCG
>CBILQL010000250.1:0-7290 GCA_966238865.1 uncultured bacterium | reverse complement strand
CATCCTGGGCAGCACCCAAAAACCCCTTTCCGATTTGCTAAGTTATCCCGGTGCTCAAGACCGGGATCTCCACCGCCCTTCGCCGCGCGGGCCTCCTCGAGCCCTTCGATCGCCTCCGCTACGGCTGGCATCGCCTTCGCCTCCTCCCCCGCAACCGCGCCTTCCTGGCCCGCCATCCCGGCCTCGCCTTCCCGCCGCCCTATCTCATCTACGAGAGCTATGCCCTGGATTACCAGGCCTACTACGAGGACGGGCGCGAGACCGCGGAGTGGGTCGTCGGCCACCTGGAGCGTCACCGGTCCTTGCGCGGCGGGGCCGTGCTCGACTGGGGCTGCGGTCCGGCCCGGGTGATCCGCCACCTGCCGGAGGTCCTGGCAGGCAAGGACTGCGCCATCCACGGCTCCGACTACAATGCCGGCACCATCGCCTGGTGCCGCGCCCACGTCCCCGGCATCGACTTCGCGCAGAACGGGCTCGCCCCGCCCTTCGCCTATGCCGACGGGAGCTTCGACGCCCTCTACGCCATCTCGGTCTTCACCCATCTGAGCGAGCCCCTGCACCGCGGCTGGCTCGCCGAGATCCGCCGCATCCTGAAGCCCGGCGGGATCGCCTTCCTGACCACCCATGGCCGCCTCTTCCGCAACAAGCTCACCGCCGAGGAAGGGCGGGAATTCGACGCCGGCCGCCTGGTGGCGCGCGGCCGTGTCACCGAAGGCCATCGCACCTTCACCACCTACCATCCCGCCTCCGCCATGCGCGCCCTGATCGCGGAGGCCGGCCTCGAAGTCGTCGAGCATATCGAGGCTGCGGGCGCCCCCGGGGAATTCGCGCAGGACATCTGGTTCGCGCGCAGGCCCGAGCTCTCCGGGGCGGGCCGCTGAGGCGCCAGCCCATGGCGGCGCGGGGCGCGATTCTCGGAGGCCTTCTCCTCCTCGCCGGCTCCGCCGCGGCCGCCCCCCCGGAGAAGGCCCTCGCCCATCTCCGCGACCTGCGGGTCTTCCTCGACTACGACGACGACACCGCCACCTTCGCCGCCTGGCCGGTGGACAAGTTCGGCGCCAGGCTGCCGCCGGACCAGATCGCCCGCGGCGTGCGGCTGGGCCTGGCCCTGTGGGCCAGCATCCTCCCGGACCTGAAGTTCCGCTTCGTGGCGCGCCCGGAGGAGGCCAACCTCGCCTTCCGCTTCGGGGATTACGTCCGGTCCGGGTTCGGCGACGGCGGGGGCCGCGCCTTCCTGCCCGGAGAATGGGGCGCCTTCGATCCCGACTGCGGCCGCTACCGTGAGAACCGGCGGCCGGACGGGTCCCGGTGCAGCGAGTGGTCCCACAACATCATCACCCTGTATCGCGGCCGCTGGACGGTGGCCGGGATCGACAGCTTCGGGAACCGCTCCTTCCACGAGCATTTCTCCTGGGTCTTCGACGGCCGCAGGCCCCATTTCCGGCGGACGGACGGGACCTGCGGGACCGACACCGCCGGGGCGGGCTGGGACCACGCCTGCGTCGACTACCCGCGCTCGCCGCATTTCCAGGCCATGCGCGGCGTGGATCTCCCCATCGTCGTGCAGCACGAGTTCGGCCACGTCCTGATGGGCCATCACACGCAAAGCCCGGGGGAGTACGTCGACATCCGCCGCCGGCCCATCCTCGATCCCGCCTATTGCGTGCGCCGCCTGCCCGGCGGCTATTCGGCGATGGTCCCCGGGGACGGCGCGGGCAGCTGGTGGAACCAGCGGGGCGTGTCGGGCCCGGACGCCGGCCGGCTCGAGGCCATGGGGTATTCCGTCAGCTACCCCCGGTCGGGATGGACCCTGGTGCTGGCCCGGCCCGGGTCCCCGGACCTCCTGCTCTCCGACTGGCGCGAGGCGGAAAAGGCCCTGATCTGGCCGCTGCAGGGGAAGCCCCTGTCCCGGGAGCAGGCCCGCCGCCAGTATTTCCTCGTGGACGTGCGCCCCGCGGCCTCGCGGCCGGGCGCGGGCCCAGGCGAATCGATCGCGGGCCCCTCTCAAGCGCCCCGGGAGGTGCCGCCCCCGGTCCGGTAGGCGGCCAGGGCGGCCGCGTAGCAGGCCGCGCCCGCCCAGAACGTGGCCGAGATCCCGAAGGTCATGGAGAGGGCCACCGCCAGCACGCTGGCGCACACCGAGGCGGCCCCGTTCACGCCCCACAGCCAGGGACCCAGCGTCGGCAGGCTCCGCGCGGCCCATTGCATGCCCAGCGGGAAGGCCGTCCCCATGCAGAGGCCCATGGGGAGCAGCAGCAGCACCGCCGCCGCCACGCGCGTCGGCGTCTCCCGGTCCTGCAGGGCCGCGGCGACCGCCGGCGTCGCCGCGCCCGCCAGCAGGACGACGCCGAGCAGTACGGCCAGGCAGGCCGCGCCCCGCCCCGCCAGCGCCCGGGTGCCGGTCAGCCAGCTGCCGGCGCCGCCCGAGAGGAGCAAGGTGAAGAGCACCGTCGACAGCGCGAAGGTGGGATGGCCCAGGAACAGGTTCAGGCGCTGCATCTGCGCGATCTCGACGAGCATGAAGCCGAGGCCGATGGCGAGGAAGAAGGCGAGCAGGGGGAAGGATCCCCGCCCCGGCCTCCCGGCCTTGAGGCGCAGCGGCACCAGGATGGTGAGGACGGTGAGGACGGCGACCAGGCCGAGGAGCACGGCCAGCACGGCCACGGCCTTGAGGTTCATGCTCATGGCCCCCTGCCGCCACAGCGAGGGATCCAGGGCCTTGTTCAGCCTGAGCATGTGGAAGAAGAAGGGCCGATCGTCGGTGGGGGCCGAGAGGTCCAGGGGGTAGCTCCGGAGGAACGCTTCCGCGCCCGCGTCGGCGGCCAGGGAGGCGAAGACGGAATCGATGGCGCGGCGCGGGGACAGGGCGATCTCGAAGCGGAGGGAGTCGGCGGCGGCCTCGGTCGCGGCCACCTAGTCCGCGGTGAAGGGCTCGCGGCCGACAAGCAGGGTGCCGATGCCGTCCGGGAGGCCGTCCGGGCCCGGGGGATGCATCAGGCGCACCAGCATGAGATGGTCCCGGGGCCGGGCGGCGCCGGACCGGCGCAGGGCCTCGCAGGCCAGCGAGGTGAGGCGGTACATCTCCCCGGGCCGGTCGTGGAAGTACCAGCGGGAGAAGGTGAGGATGCCCCCGGGCTTGAGCCGGCCGAGGAAGGCGGTCCAGGCCTCCACCGTGTACAGCGAGCTCTCGCTGAGGACGAAGGCGCCGGCGGATGTGGCCGCCCAGGTGTCCACCAGCGACACCTGGAGGATGTCGAAGCGGCGATCGGTGCGCGCGGTGAAGCTGCGGGCCTCGTCGTTGACCAGGGTGACCGCCGGGTGGCGGTCCAGGCGCCCGGTGAAGCCGCCGAAGCGGCCGTTCAGCGACGCGAGGATGTCCCCGTTCAGCTCCACCCCCAGCACCGACTTCTGCCCGAAGGCCAGGGCCGAGAGCACGTCGCGGCCTCCCCCGACGCCGACGACCATCACCTCCGCGTTCCGGCGGAGGCGGTGGGCCATGTTGGTGACGTCGTACTTGAGGTGCGCCAGCTCGGCGGTGTCGCCGCCGAAGCGGGTCAGCGACGTGCCGGCCGCGGCGTCGATGTTGAGGTACAGCTCGTAGGCGGGGCGATCGGGGACGTAGGCCGGGCTCAGGCCCCAGCCGGTATGGGACGGCAGCGGGACCGCGGTGTCGCCCTCGAAGCGGAGGCGCGAGAAGGAGTTCCACTTCTCGTACAGGGGCGGGGTCTCCAGGCGGGACTTGGTCCAGCGCACCTGGATGGGCGGATCGCCGGCGGCGGAGCGCCATGCCGCCCAGCCGGCCAGGGCCGCGCACAGGGCGAGGCCGGCCAGGGAGGCGGGTCGGAGGCTCGACCCCGCGGGCGCGAAGCACGCGGCCCCGGCAGCGGCGGCGCAGGCCACGGCGAAGACCGCCGAGGGCGCGTCGATGACGGAGAGCAGTCCCAGCACCGCCAGGCATCCCAGGGACGCGCCGGCCAGGTCGGCGGCGTAGAGGCGGCCCACCGCGCCCGCGGGACCGCCCGCGCCGGTGAGCGCCAGGGCGACGGCGACGCCGCTGCCGACGAAGGGCGCCAAAGTGACGAGGAAGGTGAGGCCCACGCAGAGCAGCCACCGGCCCTGGGACAGATCGCCGCCCCGGGCGAACAGCCAGGGCAGGGAGAGGTGCGCGAGGAAGCTCGCGATCACGCCCGCGGCGAAGAGCAGGGACGCGCCCGCCAGCTGCGCCTGCCGCCGCTCCGGCCGGAAGCGCCCCGGCAGCAGGAACACCAGCAGGGCGCCGAAGGTCATGCCGAACATGGCGATGGAGATGGCCATGAAGGCGAAGTGGTACCACATGGTGACGCTGAATACGCGGGTGAGCAGCACCTCGTACATCAGCGTGGCAAGGGCCACGAAGAACAGGCCGGCGTAATTGCGCTTCATGGTCTGGGAGATCCTTTCATGGGTAACCGCGGGCTCCGAAGTAGGCCTCCATCTCGGCGGCCTGGGATTCGGGCCGGGCGCGCAGGTCCTCGACCAGGTCGCCGGCGCGGATCCGGGGGCGGAAGGACGATCCGGAGGCTTCGAGGAAGCCCCCCGCGCGGGCGGCGCCTCTCCTGTCGAGCACGTCGATTGCGACCAGGTTCTGGAGGGCGAGGCAGAGGGCGAGCGCGGGAAGGAGGCCGCGGTGCGCAGGCAGCGCCGCCGCCAGGGTCAGGACGAGGAACAGCACGGGCAGGAGATAGGCGGTCTCCAGGGGCAGGCGGGCGAAGACGGCCTCGAAGAAGAGCAGGGCGGCTAGGCCGGCCGCCGCCGCCGGCCAGGGCATCGGCCAGGTCCGCGGCCGCCGCAGCGCAGGCGCGGACGCCAGCCCCGCGAGGAGGACCAGGGCCGCGGGGATGCCCCACAGGGCGAGGTTGCGGTAGAGGAAGCGGGACAGGTACGCGCCCGCCGAGGGCAGCCCGTCCAGGCCGAAGAATCCCACCTCCCGGGCGGCGAAGGTGGGCCGGAACATGGAGGCTCCCGTCGCGAGGTAACTGGGAAGGTACGCCAGGATCGAAAGCGCGAGGCACAGGGCCGCCGAAGCCGCCAGGCGGGCGCGGGGCGGAGGCTCCCGGCCGCCCGCGGCGGGGATGAGGGCGGCGGCGCCGTAGGCCAGCGCGGCGGCGGGGGCGTAGGTGAGGCGCGAGGCCGAGGCGGCGGCGAAGGCCAGGGCCGCGAGGAACAGATAGGGACGCGGCGCCCGCGGGGACCCCGGCTTCTCCCGGTCCGCCTCCAGTTTCGCCTTCCGTTCCGCCCCCAGGTTCGCTACCCAATGCGCCTCCCGGTGCGCCGCGCGCAGCGCCAGCAGGCCCGCGAGGAAGAAGGCCATACCGTACACGTAGTCCATGGAGCTCGAAGCAGCGATGACCCAGGCGGGATTGAGGCCCGCCGCCGCCGTGGCCCAGAGCGCCCGTCCCGCGCCCCAGGGGAGCAGGAGGCGATGGAAGCAGAAGAGGGCCGCGCAGGCCAGGACCGCCGACAGGAGGTTGGACCCTGCATGACCGGCCGCCTCGCTGGCCGCGCCGATCAGCATTTCCGGCAGCGGAAAGCCCGGGGAGCGGGACGGGAAATAGGCGCCGTGCTCCCGGAGATCCGCCCAGGTCTTGAGCATGCCGTATGTATCGTTGTCGTTGCCGTAGCCGGACAGGCCGCAGCCCGCGTACAGGAGCAGCAGGCATAGCAGCAGCGCGGCCGGGCGGCGATCCGGGGCCCGCGGGACGTCGGAAGACTCCATGTTCAGTCGAGGATCGAGATCAGGCGGGACCAGCGCAGGTCCGGGCCCTCGATGGCGAGGCGGTACACGCCCCGGGGCAGGCCCTGCCGGGGAAGGGAGCCCGGAGCGGGCGCCCGCCAGTCCGTCCGCGCCGCTGTGCGGCCGGCGGCGTCCACCAGGGACGCCCGCCAGGCTCCGGCGCCTGGCGCGTGGATCAGGAAACGTCCGCCCGACGCGATCACGCGGGGGCCCGCGACGGCGGGCTTCCGCTGCACCGAGGTCTCGCCCTCCGTGATCCGGAACGGGATGTCGGAGCGGTCGCGATCGGTGCCGAAATAGTCGTACACGGACAGCAGGCATTGGTCGCAGACCAGGGAGACGCCGTCCAGGGAGTCGGGTATGGCCCACGGGTAATCGCCCCACTCGTCCTGGCCCAGGTTCACGGAGCTGCGGCGGGTGATCGGGATCCAGCGCCGGCCGCTGTCGGGCGAGAACTGGATGCCGGCGGAGGTGATGAAGCCGTCGGTCTCCCAGCCGATGCGCAGGGTGTCCCCGACCCGGAAGGTCTCGCCTCCGCGGGGGTAGGTGATGGCGATGGGCGGGGGGCCCAGGTCCCAGATCTCGAAGCCGGCCAGGAACCTGCCGGAGGCGGCGGGCTCCAGCTCCAGCTGCAGGCCGTTGCCGTCGGCGACGGAAACCTGGACCTCGCGGACCGCGATGGCCTTGGCGGAGTCGCCGGCGGCGGGGAGCTGGAAGCCGTCGAGCAGGCGCGAGCCCTCAAGCAGCAGGGACACGGGTCCCGGCGGCGACTGGTCGGGGCCGGGGCCGACGAAGTGCAGGCGCACGGCGTAGCGGCCGTCGCGCAGCCCGGGGAAGCCGAGCGGCGGAAGGGTGGAGCGGGCGCTGCGATACACGGCTTCCGGCGCCGGGTCGGCGACGGAGCCGGAATCCAGCGGGCCGTCCCAGGCCGCCGCCGGGCCGCCGGCCGAGTCCGCGACCCAGCCTTCGGGCAGGCTGTCCTCGCTGGCGCCGGCGTCGACGCGCAGGCGGACGGAGGCCACGGCCACGGTGACGGTGCAGGCCGGCCCGCCGGAGGCCGCGGCCTGGAAGCGGTAGCTGTTCCAGATCTGCGAGGACTCGGCCTTCACCCAGTGCGAGGACGGCAGGGGCAGGGAGTCCAGCGCCTTCCAGGCGAGCGACGGGACGGGGAAGGGGGCGCCGGTCTGATCGAAGCCCCGGGCCTCGAGCCGCACGCTGTCGCCGGGGAGGAGAACGGCCTTGGCGGGCACGGGCCTGAGCACGGTGAGCACCGGGTCCGAGTACTTGAGGCGCACGGTGAAGGAGGCGCTGTCGGCGAGCTGCCCGTAGGTCACCTTGACGGTCGCGAGATGATCGCCTATTCCGGCGGAGTCGCGGTCCACGGAGACGACGAGGCGGGGGGCGTTGGTGCCGTTGTCCAGCACCCGGACGTCGACCCAGGCCGGCAACTTGCCGACGGCGAGGGGCGGCAGGGTTCCGTCCCCGTCGTTCTTGACGTCGATGGTGTCGGGAGCGGG
>CBILQL010000249.1:0-7322 GCA_966238865.1 uncultured bacterium | reverse complement strand
AGTTTCGCGTCGGACTTGTTGTAGCGGCCGAGCACGAAATCCGCCTTGTCCATGTGGGGCGGACAGGGCCCGACGCCGATGCGGATGCGCGTGAAGGCTTCCCCGCAATGGGCGATGAGGCTCTTGAGCCCGTTGTGTCCGGCCGCGCCGCCCTTGGACCGGATGCGGATGGCGCCGATGTCCAGGTAGATTTCGTCCACCACCACCACCAGGCGCTCGGGAGGAACCTTGTAGAATTGCAGGAGGGCCCGGGCGGCCTCGCCGCTCAGGTTCATGTAGGTCTGGGGCTTGGCCACCAGCACGGGATGGCCCCCCAGATCCAGCTTGCGGGTGTGGCTTTTGCCTTCCGATTTCCAGGACCCCGCCTGCCCGGCATCCTCCACCAGGCGGTCCAACAGGGCGAAGCCCACGTTGTGGCGGGTCCCTTCGTATTGGGGGCCCGGATTCCCCAGGCCCAGGAGGATGTGCACGGACTACTTCTTCTTCTCGTCCTTCTTCTCGGCGGCGGCTGCAGCCGGGGCGGCGGCGGCTGCGGCCGGAGCGGCGGCCGGAGTCTCCTCCTCGGCGCGGCCCGTGGTCACGCCGAACAGGGCGGTCTTGGGCGGGGTGACGAAGGTGCCCTTCTCGAACTTCAGGTCCCTGACGTAGAAGATGGTGCCCGACCGCAGCTCGGAGACGTCGAGGTCGAACTTCTCCGGGATGTCGGCGACCTTGGCGCGGAGCTTGACGAACTTCTTCATCACCGAGAACACGCCGCCTTCGGTCTTGACGCCGTAGGGCATGCCATGGGTGGTGACGGGGACGTTGACGACCACGGGACGGGTGTCGTTCACGCGGATGAAGTCGATGTGGACGAGTTCCTTGCGGATGGGGTCGCGATCCACGACCTTGAGCATCACCTGCTGGGCGGCGCCGCCGACCTGGAGATCGATGACGTGGTTGCGCTGGGCCAGGTGGGGACGGAGGTCCACGGCCTTGATCGTGATCATCTCGGGGTCCCGTTCCAGGCCGTACACGACGGCGGGGACCATGCCCTCCTTGCGGAGGCGGCCGAGCTGGCCTTTGCTGGATTTGTCTCTCTTGATTGCGGCGAGGGCGAGATTGGCCATGACAGGTTGTCCTTTTGCCGGTACACGCGGTTCGACCTTGCGCGCCTTCCCGGCGGTTGAATGGAAATTTCCGGTCGAATATCCGGTCTGGTTGGGGCGGCAGGATTCGAACCTGCGGTAAACGGTTCCAAAGACCGTTGTCTTACCACTTGACGACGCCCCACCGCGACCGGGGCGGAAAATTAGCAAGAAAAGGGGGTGGGATCAACCGGAGAACGAGGAAAACAGCGAAATTTGGCTAAAAGATGGGGTGAAGTCTGTAGATGGGGAGGTTTTTCGTTTTTTGTTTTTCGTTGGGGAAGTCCCAGGGGTGTATAGGAGCGGAAAAGTCAGGCTTTTCAGAACTCCAAAGCCTCACCCTACAAGTTTCCCTCCCAACGAAAAACAAAAAACCTCTTCCCCGACCATCCACCTCAAACCACGAACTCCGTCAAACAGGAGAACCTGCAAATCCCCCCAATCCCCTCCAAACACTCTTCCGCCTTTGCTTTCTCCGTGAACAGCGCGAAGACGCTGGCTCCGCTGCCGCTGAGCAGCGCCTTGATCGGTTGGAAGCGCGCCATGCTCTGCTCCAGCTCCGCGATGGGTGGGAAGTGCCGGCTGATGGGGGCCTGGAAATCATTGTGGAGGACGCGGTAAAAATCCGGATCCTCGAAGAAGGTGACGTACAAGGCTTTGAATCGGGACCAATGCCGCTTGCGATCGCGGTCCAGATGGCCGTAGGCCCAGCCTGTGTCCACGTGGCAATGGGGAGTGCCGATCACGACGTGGAAGGGGTACGGATCCGGAGCCGGGCCCAGCTTTTCCCCCTTGCCTTCGCCGAATTGGGTCCCGCCCTGGAGGAAAAATGGGACGTCCGAGCCCAGGCGGGCGGCGAAGGGGAGCAGGGACTCCGGGGACAGGCCAAGTTTCCAGAGCCGGTCGGCGAGGATCAGGGCCGCGGCGGCATCCGAGCTGCCGCCCCCCAGGCCGGCGCCCATGGGCAGGCGCTTCTCCAGGGTGTAGCGGATGCCGGCCTTGGCGTCGATGCGATCCGGAAAGCTCTCCTTGAGCAGGCGCGCCGCCTTGAGGACGAGGTTCTGCGCCGGATCGGGCGTGATGCCGTCGGGGCAGTCCAGGAGCAGGGAATCCCAGGGCTCGGCGTGCAGGGTGTCATGGCAGCCCACGGCCTGGAACAGGGTTCCGAGGTCATGGAACCCGTCCAAGCGCTTGTCCTGGATTTCCAGGAACAGATTGATCTTGCCATGGCAAGGGAGGGAGTCGCGAATCGGGGACATTTTCCGCTCAATTTAGCATTTTTAGTATATAATTAGACCCTGAAATGGAAACCTCGAAGCATCTCATCACCCTCTCCGACTGGGATCGGGCGCGGATCGAAAAGGTCCTCGCCATGGCCGCGTCCGGCAAGCGCGAGCTGAAGGACAAAGGGCCCAGCGACGCCCTGAAAGGGCGATCCGCGGCCATGATTTTCGAGAAGCCCAGCCTGCGCACCCGGGTCACCTTCGAGGTGGCCATGGTACAGACCGGCGGGGCGGCCATCAACCTGGATCCGCGGCAGATCTCCCTCGGCCAGCGCGAATCCGTGCGCGACGCGGCCAAGAACCTCTCGCGTTGGGTGGACGTCATCGTCGCCCGCACCTTCCGGCACGACCTGGTCACCGACCTGGCGCGCCATTCCGACGTGCCGGTCATCAACGCCCTCACCGACCTCCATCATCCCTGCCAGGCCCTGGCCCTGGGCCAGACCCTGGCGGAGAAGTTCGGCGCGCTCAAGGGGCTGACCATCGTCTTCGTCGGCGACGGCAACAACGTGGCCAACTCCATCGCCGAGCTGGCCGGCCACCTGGGCATGAATTTCACCCTGGCCTGCCCGAAGGGCTACGAGCAGCCGGAGGCCGTGCGCCGCAGCGTGGAGCCGCTGTTCAAGCGGAACGGCGGCGTATTCCGCACCGTGCACGACGCCGCCGAGGCCGTGGCCTCCGCGGACTGCATCTACACCGACGTGTGGGTGAGCATGGGCGAGGAGGACAAGGCGGAGGAGAAGAAGAAGGCCTTCGACGGCTTCCAGGTGAACGCGGCCCTGCTGGCCGGGGCGCCGGAACGCTGCGTGGTCACCCATTGCCTCCCCGCTCACGTGGGCGAGGAAATCACCGAGGACGTCATGTCCTCGCCCCGCTGCGTCTGCTTCGACGAGGCGGAGAACCGCCTCCACGCCCAGAAGGCCGTGCTGCTGCATCTGCTGGGCAGGGGATGACGTTCAGGGATCCGGATATCGTATAATCGGCAAGACCGGGAAAAGGGACCATGCTGGAACGTTCGTCATTCGGAATCGAGGCTTTGGACAGGATGATCGACGGCGGCGTGGTCAAAGGCAGCGCCACCGTCATCGAAGGCGCGCCGGGCACCGGCAAGACCACCTTGGGGATGCACTTCATCGTGAACGGTATCGAGAAGTTCGGCGAGCCCGGGCTCATCATCACCTTCGAGGAATTCCCCAGCCAGTATTACCACGACGCCCTCAACTTCGGATGGGACCTCAAGAAGTACGAGGAACAGGGGCTGCTCAAGATCATCTTCTCCGATCCCGGCAGCGTCATCAAGGAGCTGGACGAGCTGGGCGGCGTCATCGAGACCCTGATCGACGAGATGGGCATCAAGCGCTGCCTGGTGGACTCGCTCACCCATTTCGAGTACGCCATCGAGGAGTCCGAGGATCTGCGCGAGGTGGAGTACGGCTTCATCACCAGCCTCAAGCGCGAGGGCGTGTCCTCGCTGCTGCTGCGCGAGAACTCCAACCTGCTCGGCGACACCAGCAGCCTGTCCCAGGCGCCGTTCATCGCCGACAACTATTTCATCCTCCGCTACGTGGAGATCGATTCGGCGATCTCCAAGGCCATGCTCGTGCTCAAGATGCGCGGCAGCCAGCACGCCAAGGACATCCGGCAGTTCCACATCGGGCCCAAGGGCATCGAGATCGACGAGAAGTTCGTGGGCCGACAGGGCGTGATGAGCGGCTCCCCGGTGAAGACGGACGGGGACACCTTCGTGGAGGCCTTCTCGGCCTTCGGCAAGAAGAAGAAGTAACGGGGAGCGGGCGTGTCCTGGTTGCCTATGGCGGGCATGGTGGCGGTCTCGGTCCTGTTCGGGGTGGTGGGGTTCTACCTCACGCTCATCGCCAAGTTCTACCGCCAGAAGTTCATGAAAGGCCCGCCGCACCGCTACCTGCAGGCGAGCCTCCTGGCGATCCTGGCCGGCCTGGTCCTCGAGACGGGGCTGGTGAAATCCCTGCCCTCCCAGGTGCCCGCCTTCCTCATCTGCGCCGGCGGCCTGGCCTTCTCCAGCCTGTCCTACTCCCTGTACCGCACCATGATGAGCAAGGGGTAGGGGACCGTGGTTTCCATCGAGGCCATCACCATCGTCGTTTTGCACGTCACCTTCGTCACCACCTTCCTGGTGATCGCCTCCCTGAGCCGCATCTTCGGCGCCGCCAAGAAGCAGAAGCCGCTCTACAAGCTCTTCTACGTCGCCAGCCTCCTCATGACCGTGGCCATGATCCTGTCCCTGCTGGGGCTGGACCTGAGGCCCGCGGCCTACCTGGCCGTCGGCCTGGACGTGGCCGGTCTGGTGGTGGGCTGCGCGGTGACCTGGTTCTATTGGGAGTGGCTGCCGCGCGAGCTCTCCAAGGGTTGAGGCGCAGGGGATAGGAGTTTGCATGGCGAAGATACTCTGCATCGACGACGAGAAGGACATCGCGGAGCTGGTGAAGCTCGTCCTCGAGCTGGGCAAGCACAGCGTGACCGTGTGCACCGAGCCGGAGCTGGCCGTGCCCACCGCCCTCGAAGTCCTGCCCGACCTCATCCTCCTCGACGTGGTGATGCCCAACGTGGACGGCTTCGACATCTTCCGGGAGATCCGCGAGCAGCCCGCCCTCGCCAGGATCCCGATCGCCTTCCTGACCAGCAACAACAAGTCGGTGGACCTGATGGTGGGCCTGCACGTGATGAAGGCCGAGGACTACATCACCAAGCCCTTCGGCAAGCAGGAGCTGCTCGATCGCGTGAACTCGCTGCTGGCCAAGCGCGGGATCAGCTAGGAGCGGCCCCCCCGCCGGGGCCCGCGGCAATGAAGCCGGTCCAGGCGCCTGCCGGCGTGCTGCGACGCGGCGCACCGGGTAACCCCTGGGCGCAGCCCGATCCCGACGCTCCGGGGATCATGGATTGAGCGCGAAACAATAGAAACCGCCGTACCCGCCGCCTTCGCCGATGGTGAGAACGCTCGAATTCCCGGGTCCGGTCTCGACGATTTGGACTCCCGGCGCGCAGCCATTAGCGCTTCCGGTGGCCATCCAGTTCGAGCCACTCGCTCCGGAACCCATGCCGCCGCCGCCGCCCCGGGGCCAGGAGTAGCCGTGGGCCGGCTTGCCGTTGGCGGCCGTGCCGACGGCGACAGTCCAATCCTTGCAGGTCGCCGTGGCCGATTGCAGGGTTCCCGAGGCGTTCGAACCGGTTATGGTATGGTGGTTATCGTCGGCGGGCTTGGTCGGATCGGGCCGATGGTTCGGGGTGCCGGTTTCGTTGGGAAGGTCGTTCTGGATGGTCGGATCGCCGTTTTGCGGGCGGACGGCGAGCAAATCCGCCTTGGTGGGAGCCATCAGCCTGCCGGCGCGATCGTACCAGGGGCCTGGTCCGACCCTGTCTATGGCGTTGACCTTCCTGCCGTAGGCGTCGGCGGTCACGCTCAGGAAGGCGCGCCATCCCTTGACCGAGGAACCCGGCATGCTGGTCTCCGCGATGGCGGCGCATAGCTTGTCCGCTCCGCGCAGGCCCGCCCCCGGTCCGGTCTCCCCGTATCGGAGGTCCCCGCCGAAACCCAGCGGGTTGCCGGACAGCTGCTGCAAGGCGCTGAGGCTGGTCACGAAGAAGCTGAACTTGGCGCCGCCCTCCTTGAGCATCCTGATCTTGATGCCGCTCGTATCGGCTTTGGCGATGTTCAGGTAGGCGTTCTGGTAGCCGGCCTTGGATACCATGATGACGTCATACAGGGCCCCCGCCGAAGTTCTCTTGGCCAGCGGGGATTCCGGGGAGGCGTCTCGTTTGCCGATGGCCGTGCCGCGCAAGGCGCCTTTCAAGGAGAAGGCCTTCACGACGGTTTCGCGCTCGCCGGATTCCACCTTGTAGAAACCGATGCCGGAGCCGATGCCCGGCAGATCCAGGCTGTGGGAGCCCGCATCCAGGTTCCGCCGCACCTTCGCGATCTCTTCTCCCCGCGATCCATACGCCGTGATCGTGACGGCGGATTTTTCCGGCATGGACAGGAAAAGCGCCCCGCCATGGATCTCCGCCAAGGGCGGCTCCGCATCCGCTTTCAGGACGGCGGTGCTGCCGCTTTTCAAGGAGAAGCTCCCGTCCTGTCCGGACGTGGCCTCGATGCCGGCGGTTGTGACCAGCTTGACCGAGGCTCCGGGAATCGGAGTACCCGCGGAGTCGCTCACGACTCCGCCGATATTCACGTTCAGCGTTTGGCCGGACAGCGGCGCGACGGCCATCGAAAGGATTAGGCCGTGGATCAATCGGCGCATTCTTCGCTCCTCCGCAGGAATGGAAACACAGCGGTTACCCGGACCTTTTCGTAATGGCAGCCTGAGGCTTTCAGGCGCCGGGAACCGTCCCGAAGCAACAATCTAACCGCTCCGGAAATTTTTCCAGAGCGAAATCTGCGACCCTTTTGGTACGGCGCCTGTACGGTTCCGGGCGCTACCGGACCTTCACGCCTTGACGACGACGGCGCCGGCCGCGTAATCGTGCGGCGCCCGCCGCCGTCGGCAGGCAGGCATGCATGCAGCCGCGTCCGTAATGCTGCGCGCCGAATTTCCGGATAGACCAGGATCCCGGTTTCGATCTTGGAAACACCGGAAACGCCGGGAATGTCGGAAATGCGAGAATCACGATGCGGATCCGGGGGATGGGGAGGCGCATGGCGGGTAATATGTGGAAATGCCCGCCCTACGAACCAAGAGAATACCTACCCGGCCCGCCTGGATCGTCTCCTTGGCCGTGGCCTGCCTGCATATCGGCAGCCTCCGCGCAGCGGCCCAGGCGGACCCCTGCCAGACCGTCGCCGATTCAGAGATCAAAAAGGTGCTGCTCACCTCCTCCCTGCTGACTCCCATGGAGCTGGCCGTGGCGCCCGACAAGCGCATCTTCATCGCGGAGA
>CBILQL010000248.1:0-7324 GCA_966238865.1 uncultured bacterium | reverse complement strand
GGAATGCACTTCCTTCACGTCCCCGGTGTCGGTGCAGATGAGATGCACGTGGGGCTTGGATCCCAGGGTGATCTCGTAATGGGTATGTCCGTGGCCGAAATCGCTCTCGGACAGGATGCCGGCATCGACCAGTTGGCTCAAGGATCGGTACAGGGTCGCACGCGAGACCTTGACCTCCTCCTTCTGCATCTCGAACATCAGCTCATCGGCGCTGAAGTGGCCCTTCTGCGCGAAGATGAACTCCAGGAGCTGGGCCCTCTCCTTCGTGAAGAACATCTTGTTCTTCTTGAGATAGTCCGTATACAGCCCGCGGGCGGCGGGGAGATGCTTTTCCATGGAGGCTTCCACGGCCCTAAAGATAGGAAAGGGGCCGGGGTTTTGTCCCCGCCCGCAGCGGCCGCCTAGGGGTTTCCGGCCGTCCCGCCCGTCGCCATGGCGGCGAGAATCCGGGAATGGAGATCCTTGAAGCAGAGGGACAGGGTTTCCGCCATGGCGTTCACGGCCACCTCGTTGACATTGGAGCGGGCGACCTGGGCGGGAATCTGCGCGGATTCCTCATGGGCGTATTTCAAGGTGTCAGCGATCCCATCCTTTTCGAGGACGATGTCCGCCTGGATGGTCGAACGGATGTCCCGGGCTGCATTGCCCCATCCATAGACATTGAAGAAGAGGGCCGTGTAGAAGTAGCCGCTCCTTTCGTAGACCAGGCCGGATTCCACCTTCCGGATGAGGACCCTGACCGACACCCCGGGCCTGCCCTCGGCGCCGGCGCCGGCCTTCTGCAGATCCTGCGCCAGGCTCCTGCTTCCGAAGGCCGCCAGGGTCGGCTGGAAGCTTTCCGTTCCCAGTTTCACATCGAATTCATGCTTCCAGTAATTGTACAAGAGCAGGGGAACGATGAGAGTCCCCGTGCGCTTGACGGTCAGGGTGTCGGGCAGCTTGCCTTCGATCTGGTACCTGTCGACGCGCGCGGGCGCGGACAGCTTGATGCCGTCCTCCCGGAGGTATCCCAGGGTCGCGCTTTCGATGATCAAGGCGTCGCGCAGGCTGTTGGTTCCCGCGCAGCCGCACAGGGCGGCGGCGACGGCCAGGACGATTTTCCTATTCATAATGCGCCAGCTTCCCCCTTGCCCTGATCATGCGCGTGTAACCGGGTTCTTGCGAGCATTCCAGCATGGACTGGAGCTGATTGAAGCGCTCCGTCTTCTCCAGGCCTTTCTCCACCTGGATATCGTATAGGACGACCCGGCGGATGCAGGCATCCTGGGTGCTGGAAAGCGTATCGGCGCGATCGTAATCCGCCAGGTTCAGGCTGCAAACCGCCGCGACCAGGGAATCGGACGCGCCCGCCAGCGGCCGCTTCAGGAATTCCTTGCATTCCCCGTGCGTGCGCGGGAGGGTCCCGGAATCCGGGGACGCGATTTGACGGTAGAATGCGACCGATATCGCATCGACGTCCCCGGATAGGATGGGGCGCTGCAGGACGCGAGGAACGCGGCCAGGGCCAACAAGAGTCTTTCCGCGGGCATCGGTCCGGGGAAAGGTAGATAAACGCGGTGCGGATGGTCAGCGGGAGGTCAGGGCCGTCGGCGTCAAAAACTCGAAAAACAGGACTCCGGCGCATTTTCCCTTGCGGGATTCCAGGTACTCCTTGAAGGGCTGGGTGGTCACCTTGTTGTTGAGCTGGCTGGCATGCCGCAGGAGGGGAGGGTTCTTGCCGTCGGCGATCAGGAAGCCGGTATGGGTCACGTCCAATCCCGGGATGTCCGTGACGAAAGCGACGCCGAGGAATTTCTCGCCGTGCGTCCAGTTCGAGAGCGTCTCCAGGGCCTTGTCGTACGGGAGGAAGGGGAATTCGGCCACGGGATTGGCGGCCGGCACCGGCAATTGCCGGAGGACGGCGGTGTCGCCCTTGGCCTCGGGGCGGCGGCCCGAGAAGAACTTGATCTTGTCGATGGGCTTGCTCATGAGGCTGTCCCCGGGGAAGCGGACCGGCCGCACCAGGGAGGCGTTGTTCCGCATCCAATCCTCGACGAAATAATGGTTGCGGGTGTCGTAGGCCACCGCGTCGCCGTGGTAGCGGATGGGCAGGAGGCGCGGCAGCAGGTCCCGGGCCCCGTGGCTCTGGGCCAGGGCCATGGCGCTCTCGATGTAGGTGACGCAGTCGAAGCGGGAGAGGTCGGCGAGGGGCTTGGGATCGAGGAGGCCGAAGCGCCCCTCGCCGGTGGGCCCGAGGAAGTAGGGACGGTCCTGCAGGGCGCCGGTGAAATAGCGGAGGCGCCCCTGGTAGTCCTTGGGGAGGTCCTTGCGGGACAGGAGCTTGTGGGCGTCGACGAGGGCTGGCCGCTCCTTGTTGTACCACCCCGCGACCCGCACGAACAGCGTGTCCATGAGGCGGGCCGCCGCCTCGGAGGATCCGCCGAACCCGTTGATGAACAGGGCCACCGCCAGGGTGTCGCCGTCGATTCCGAAGGCGTACCCGCACAGCCCCTGCACCGAGCTGATGGACCCGGTCTTGTAGCGGATGAGGCCGCTCTGCATGAGGGGGCGGAGGCGTCGGCCGGTGGCCCCGTCCATGCCGGGCGCGGCCAGGGAGGCGATGAAATCGTCCACGTAGCGGTGGCGGGCCATCTTCGCGAGGAGCATGGCCATGGCCCGGGGCTTCACGCGGTTGTCGTGGGAGAGCCCCGAGGCGTCGTGGAGCTTGAAGTCGTTGGTGTCGAGGCCCTGGCGGTGGAGGAATTCCCGCTCCGCCTGCAGCCCGGCGGCGGCAGAGCCTTCGCCCTTGACCAGCTTGCCCAGGTGGCGCAGGGTGAGCTCGGCATGCAGGTTCTGGCTGCGCTGGTTGATCTCCTCCACCACGTTGATGAGGGGCGAGGTGGTGAAGCGGAAGGAGCGGGCGACGGCCTTGGAGGGATCCGCGGCGGCGGCGGCCTCGGAGCGGGCGGCGGCGGCCGTGTCCGGGAGGAAGACGAAGCCGCGGGTCGCCATGGCCTTGAGCAGGGAGGCGCGGAAATAGCCGGCGGGGTTCCGCACCGGCAGCACCATGGCCAGGCCCGGCGCGTTGACGCCGATCTGCCCGCCCAGGGTGATGAGGGTGGAGTCGGGGTGCTGGACGGGGACGATGCGGCGCTTCTTCCCGGCCACGGTCTTCACCCGGTTGCGGACGCGCACGTAGCCGACGTCCGGCTTCACGGACACGACGGCGGAAGCGCCGGGCCTGGCCCCCGGCAGCACGGTGAGGGTGAAGGCGTTGTCGTTGTAGGACAGCGCCGAGATTTCGGCCCCGTACCAGGTGTTGAAATGGTGCTGCCTCCAGGCCTCCGGACGCCGCGGGCCCGCGAAGTAGGAGTCGTCCACCTCCAGGGTGCCGCGCACCGTGTCCACGCCCAGGGACTTGAGGCTGTCCACGAAGGGGAACAGCGGGGTCAGGGCGTCGGGAAAGAAGCGATCGGAGATGTTGGGATCGCCCCCGCCGGACACCTTGAGCCGCCCGGCCAGGACGCGGCCCTGCAGGGCGCCTTCGACCTGCAGGGTGGTGGCCGGAAAGGTGTTGACGGGGAAGGTGTCGAGCGCCGCCGAGGTGACCACCAGCTTGAGGCAGGAGGCTGGGGTGAAGAAGTCGGTGTCGTTGATGGAGGCTTCCAGGCGTCCGTAGCGGGTGGAATACACGCTCACGCCCAGGGTGCCGCGCACCTTCTGCTTCCGGTAGGCGTCCTCGAGCTCCTTGACCAGCAGCTTGGACGGCGAGGTCCGGTAGGCCGGCAGGGCGCCCGAGGTCGAGGACTCGGAAGCCGCGGGCGCGTGGGCCGCGTGGCCGGAAGCCGCGTGCGTGGAGCCCGGGGATCCGGAAGCCGCGGGCGCGGAAGCCGCGGACCCGGGGGCGGCCTTGGATGTCGACGGGTGTGCGCCGGCACCGGAGCCGTCGGCGGAACCGGCGCCGGAAGCGCGGGATTCGGGATGCGCCGAATCGCATTGGATGAAGAAGGCGGCCGCGAGGACCGTGAAGAACCGGGGAAGGGAAAAATGCTTCAGGGGGAATCCCTCCATTGTCAGCGTGCGGCCAGGGATCGGAAGGCGTCGAAATAACCCGGGTAGGTCTTGCGCGTGCAGCCTGGATCGTTGATTGTGACGGGGACCCCGCCCAGGCAGGCCAGGGAGAAGCACATGGCCATGCGGTGGTCCTCGTAGGTGTCGATGACGGCGGGGCGCAGGGCCGCGGGCGGCCGGATGGACAGGCTGTCGGGGCCCTCCTCCACGATCGCGCCCACCTTGCGCAGCTCCGCCGCCATGGCCGCGATGCGGTCGGTCTCCTTCACGCGCCAGTTGCCGATGTTGCGGATGGTGGTGGGGCCCTCGGCGAAGAGGGCCGCCATGGCCAGGGTCATGCCCGTGTCCGACATCTCGTCCATGTCCGCGTCCACGCCGCGCAGGCGCCCGGCCTTGGCCACGGAGATGGAGCCGGCCCCGAACTCGACCCGGGCGCCCATCCGCTCCAGCACGGCGGCGAAGCGGGCCTCGCCCTGCAGGCTGCCCCCGCCCAGGCCCTTGACCGTCACCTTGCCGCCGGCGATGGCCCCGGCCGCCAGGAAGTACGACGCCGACGAGGCGTCCGGCTCGACCAGGTAACTCCCAGGTGACCGGTACCCTTCGGGTTTCTCCAGGCGGAATCCGCGGAAATCCCGGTTCTCGACCCGGACCCCGAAGGCCTCCATGACCCGCAGTGTCAGGTCCACGTAGGGGGCGGAGACCAGAGTCCCGTCCACCTCCACCTCCGCCGCCCCGTCGCACAGGGGCATGGCCAGGAGCAGGCCGGTGAGGAACTGGCTGGAGATGTCGCCCTTGATGCGCGTCCTGCCGCCCCGCAGGCCGCGGGCCAGGATGCGCAGGGGCGGGAAGCCCGGCTTGCCGGCGTAGCGGATCTCGGTCTCGCCGGTCAGGGGGCGCAGGGCGTCGACCAGGTCGCCGATGGGCCGCTCGTGCATGCGCGGGACGCCGGACACGGCATACTCGCCGCGGCCCGCGGCCAGGAGCGCGGTCAGGGTGCGGGTCGAGGTCCCGGAATTGCCGAGGAACAGGTCCACGGGCGCGGGGTTCGCGAAGCCGCCGCCGAGGCCCTCCACCGAAAGGGCCCGAAGGTCGCCGGCCATGCGGATGCCCAGGGTCTCCAGGGCCTTGCGCATGAGCTCCACGTCCTCGCCGTCCGGCAGGTTGCCCACCACGGTGGCGCCGCGCGCCAGGGCCGCCAGGGGCAGGGCGCGGTTGCTGATGCTCTTGGAGCCCGGCGGCTGGACGGTCCCGTCCACGCGGGCGATAGGGGCTAGGGTGAGGCTTTCCATCGGCCCTAGGAAATTAGAAATTTCGGGGTGGCGGACCGGACGGAATAGCCGGCCCTACCGATGGAAACCTGCCGGCCGGCTCAGGCGATTTTGACCGCCGTCCCCACCGCCGAGCACAGGCAGCATACCGTGTCGAGATTGGTGAAGGTCACCGCCACGCCCACCACGCCGTCCGCCTGCAGCTGCTTGGCCTTGTCGGTCAGCTCCTCCAGCGCCTTGGCCTTCACCTTCTGCAGCTGGTCCTCGGCCGCCTTGAGGCGGTGGAGCTCGCCGTAGGGCGCCGGGTTGCGGAAGAGCAGGTCCTTGGGAAGCACGATTTCCACCGAGATCACGTCCAGGTAGGCCTGGATGGGATAGCCGTCCACGACGGCGGTGGAGGTGAGGAAGAAGCGGGGCTTCATGGACGAGATGCTGCCGGAGCCCATATCCGCGGCCGCCAGGATCTGCGAGTTGCGGGCCGCGACCGGCATGGGCGGAAGCGGCGTGGGGACGTCCTCGCGGGACGGGATGGGAGCGAGCGCCTCCGGGGCCAAGGGGAGGGACGGCGCCATCGGCATGGCCGGCGGGAAATCCGCGGCGGCATCCGGCGGATCGTCGGCTCGGAAGGCGGCGAGCGCGCGGGGCTCCAGCATCGGGTCGGGCTTGATCGTTTCCGCGGCCTTGCTGTCCTTTTCGAAGGCTCCGCCGAAGTTCTCCAGGAACGGGCTCACCGCGGGGCCCAACGGGCTCGCGGCCGGGCCCAGCGGGGCTTTGCCGGAGGAGGCGGGAGGCGCCAGGTCCACGGCCGTGAAGGGCCGCAGGGCGCCGCCGCCCTGGGGAGCATTGGCCGGTGGCGGGAAGGGTTGCTGGAATGCGAAGGCGCTCTTGTCCTGGGAGAATTGTTCCATTGCCGAGATCCTCTCCTGTGCACCCATTCTAGGGGTTGGACCCTGCGGGACGGCGAGGGTTTTTTACGGATTTTTGCCGGGGGGATCGGCCTCAGATGAAGTCGCGGTTGACCAGCTGGCCGCGATTCAGCATCAGTTTGCGGTAGGGGAGGCTGTTGATGAGGCCGTAATCGTGGGTCGCCATCAGCACGGCGGTGCCGGAGGCATTGATGTTCTGGAAGATTTTGACGATTTCCTGGGAGGTTTTAGGATCCAGGTTCCCGGTGGGCTCGTCGGCCAGGATGATGTAGGGTTCGTTGGCCACCGCCCGGGCGATGGAGACCCGCTGCTGCTCGCCGCCGGAGAGCTGATGCGGCAGGTTCTTGGCCTTGTGGGAGATTCCGGTCAAGGTGAGCACCTCGAACACCCGCTGCTTGAGCCGCTTGCTGGAATAGCCGGCGATGCGCAGTGCGAAGGCCACGTTATCGAACACGTTACGATCGGGCAGGAGCTTGAAGTCCTGGAATACGATTCCCAGCCGCCGCCGCAGGAGCTGGATGCGCGCCGGCGTGGTCTCCGAGGAGCGGTAGGCCAGGTCCTTGTTGAACGAGATGAGCACCTCGCCCTCGTCCGGGGCCTCGTCCATGTAGATCAGCTTGAGCACCGTGGTCTTGCCGGCTCCGCTCGGCCCGGTGAGGAAGACGAACTCCCCGCGATCGAGGCGGAAATGGACGTCCTGGAGCGCCCGCCAGCTCTTCTCGTACTTCTTCCCCACGTGGATGAAGGAGATCATGCCGCCTTCCGGCCCCTCCCGCGCGCCTTCCGGCCCGCTTCGGGCGCCCTGCCGCCCGCGTCCGGCGGACGGCGGAGCACGATGTGGACGCGTTCGCTGGCTTCGCTGCCCGGGCGGAAGGTGAAGCCCTCGAAGCAGCCTTCCACTTCGAGGCCGGCCCGACGGGCCATCGCCCGGAGGGCGGACAGCCGGTAGATGCGCTGCTGGTGGCTTTCCTTCAGCCTGGCGAAGAGACCCGGCTCCCGTTCCACGAAGAAGGTGAAGTCGTTCCGCTGCAGGCCGGCCTCGCGATCGAAGCGGCTCTCGCGGACAGAAGTGCAGCCCTC
>CBILQL010000247.1:0-7326 GCA_966238865.1 uncultured bacterium | reverse complement strand
GGCGGCGGCGCCGAGGACGGTCGCACCTACGTCTATCGCAGCGAGGAGGGGAAGTCCGGCAAGGAGGGCAAATGGTCCCGCGCGGTGTTCCTCACCGTGCCCGTGAGCAGCACCTCGGCGGCCTCCGACGAGCGGGGCCTCCTGGGCTTCGCCTTCCATCCCGACTTCGTCCGGAACCGCCGCTATTTCCTCTACTTCATGCCCGCGAAAGGACCTTCGGACAAGGATTCCACCGTCATCGAGGAACGCCTCGCCGACTCGACCCTGCTCGCCGACTCGGGCCGCAAGGGACGGCGCGTCCTCGGCATCGCGCAGCCCTTCGCCAACCACAACGGCGGCACTTTGGCCTTCGGGCCGGACGGCAAGCTCTACATCGGCACCGGCGACGGCGGCTCCGGAGGGGATCCGTACGACAATGCCCAGAATCTGTCCAGCCTGCTGGGCAAGATGCTCCGCATCGATGTGGACGATACCGCGGGCGGGAAGCCCTACGGCATCCCCGCCGACAACCCCTTCGTCGGCGGCGGCGCAGGTCGCAGTGGTGGCGGCCAGGGCGAACCCGGGGCGGGCGCGGGCGGGGGCGCGCCGGCGACACCCGCTGCGAAGGCCAGGCCGGAGGTCTGGGCCTACGGCCTGCGCAATCCCTGGAAGTGGAGCTTCGACCCCGTGACCGGCAAGCTATGGGCCGGCGACGTGGGGCAGAACAGCCGGGAGGAGATCACGGTGGTGGCCCGGGGCGAAAACCACGGCTGGAGGATCATGGAAGGCTTCGCCTGCTACGAACCCCGGGAGGGATGCCGCCAGGAGGGGCTTGTGAAGCCTGTCGCGGAAGTTCCCCGAGACGAGGCGCAAAGCATCACCGGCGGTTACGTGTACCGGGGCGATGCGTCTTCTCCCTATTACGGCGCCTATTTCTTCGGGGACTGGGCCTCGAAAATCTGGTGGATGCTGCCGGCCGACCACAAACCCGGGGATCCGCCGGTGCGGCTGGGCCGCCTGCCGGACCAGGTCTCGTCGTTCGGCACGGATTCCCAAGGCAATCTCTACGTGGTAGGATACCGGAAGGGGATTGTGTACCGGGTCGTTTTCCCGCCGAAGCGCTGAACCGACCAGCCTCGCGGATCCGGGGAGACATCGGATCGCGAGCGCCGGGAATCAGAGCAGTTCGGAGAGCAAATCCACCACGGTGCCGGAAGGCCGCGTTTCGATTTCCCCCGAGGAGAGGTCGAGCTCCGACTTGCCCGTCCCCTTGGGGACGGACCCTTCCAGCAGCTCGAACTGGAGGGCGCCGCTCAGGAAATAGGGGATGGGATCCCCGTCCACGATCCTGCGGGCCACGTCCCTGTCGATGAGGGCGATGGGAATCGCGATTGGGAATTCCAGATCCTCGACCGCGCCGCCGGCGATGGAGAAGGACGGGATGGTGGTCGTTATCGGCGTGCTCGACCTGGAGACCATCCGGAAATTCAGGATGGGTTTCAGCGCGTCCGAGCCGAAGACGGCCCGGCCGGAGTTCTTGGAGTTGTCCGCCTTGACATGGAAGACCATCTTGAGCTGGAACTTGTCCAGGCTGGGCGTCGAGAGCACGCTGCCCGAATAGGTGACGTTCTGGCCGTCCACGGCCGGCGAGCCGGCGGAGAAATCCACCCGGGCCGTGTTGAGCATGTCGGTGTCCGCGTCCTTGAGGTTGCAGGCAGACAGGAGGAAAACGGACAGGCAGGACGCAGCGAGGACTAGCGGACGGACGTGCATTTTGGTGCGCATGGTCTCAGAGTACATAAATCCCTCCCGGCGAACAAACGCGTGGGGGCGGAAGCCGCTAGGATTCCGCGTCCCGGTTGCCGCGCCGGGTTTCGCTCCCCTCCGGGGCCTTCGCCCAGCCGTCCGTCTCGCAGCCGATGCCGCAGTCCTCGCCGGTGCAATGGCTTTGCAGGGTGATGTGATCGACGTGGTGATCATGTTCCAGGGTTTCCTGCAGGTCCGCGATCACCTGCTTCTCCGTCAGGTCTCCCGCGGCGACCTCCACGTGGGCGCTCAGGTAGAGGTCCCGGCCGTTCAGGGTCCACAGGTGCAGGTCGTGCACCCCGCTCACCTGGGCCCGCGCCAGCATGGCGCTCCGCACCGCGTGCAGCTCCACGCCCGCGGGCGTCCCCTCGATGAGGATGTGGCCGCTGCGTCGCATCACGCCCACGCCCCCGAAGGCGAGGGGCAAGGTGATGGCGAGGCTGAGCGCCGGGTCCACCCAGAGCCATCCGAAGAGCAGGATGGCCGCGCCCGCGATCACGGCCGCCAGGGAGGCCGCGAGGTCGCCGAGCACGTGCCAGATGGCGCCCTGCTCGTTCAGGGTCCGCTCACCGGCGCCACGGTGGAGCCACCAGAATACGAAGAGGTTGACGAGCAGGCCGAGGGAGGCCACGCCGAGAAGCGCCTTGGCACCCACGTCCACCGGGTGCAGGAGGCGTTGCACGGCCTCGAAGGCGAGGAAGGCCGCCAGCAGCACCAAAGTGAGGCCGTTGGCGAAGGCGGCGAGAATCTCCAGGCGCTTGAACCCGAAGGTGCGGTCCGCCGTAGCCTTCCGGGTGCCCAGGCGCACCGCCAGGGCGGCGAGCCCCAGCGACAGGGCGTCCGAGAGCATGTGGAAGCCGTCGGATACGAGGGCCAGGGATCCGAACAGCCAGCCGGAGATGATTTCGACCACCATGAACGCGGCCACGATCCAGAAGCAGGCGAGGAGTTTGCCGTAGGAGGCGTGGGGCACATGGGGGAGGCCGGGAACGTCGTCGGCATGGGAGTGTCCGCCATGGGAGTGGCTGTCAGGATGGCTGCTGCCATGGGAGTGGCCGCCGTGGCCATGGTCGTGATCATGATGCGGGTGCGTATGGACCATGGCCAACCATCGGCTCCGAGCATCGGCTCGGGGCCCTGTCCCTAATATTAGACTACCTGGACGGCGTCCGCGTCCCTGCCGCCGAGTCCTCCTGGGACGCGGCGATGGCAACCAGATAGCGGGTGATGTCCCGGACATGGTTTTCGTCGATTCCCGCGCTGGCCTGCATATCGCGCACGATTCGCGGCCATTTCCCCGCTTTGTATGCGGTGGCCGGGTACAGGCCGTGGCAGCCCGAGCATTTATCGAGATACAACCGGCGGCCCTGGACGAGCGCCCGCAGCGAGGTGGAAGGATAGCCGGCCTTCTCGGCATATTCCACGTGCTTGGCAGTGGGAGGGGGAGCGGGATCGAGGATGGGGCGGGTGCTCGTGCAGGCGATCATCCCGACGGCCGCGAGGGAGGCAAGGAAAAAGACACCGAGACTGGCTTGTGTGACAGCCGTGGCCCTGTGCTCTCCGGCGGGGAGCGGGGTGATGCCCCGTGTCGCCCACGGGAGGCGCGGATGCTTCCTCAAGCCGTCCATTCAGACTAAAAAAATAGCTATTTCCATCGCCCGCCTGGATGCCGAGTCTGCGAATCGGCTTTTAGTCGACAAACTGGCACTTAGCCGGCGAATCGGCACTTAGCCGACGATGAAGTGGGCCAGGCGGTTGATGGCCTTCCGCAGTCTCGCGATGCGCTGGGGGATGGGTTCCAGGGTGCCTTCGTCCAGGTACAGGGCGCGGTTGATTTCGATCATCACGCCGGGCACCGAGAACGGAGGCGAGGAATACCGGCGAAGGATATGTCCGCCGTCGAAGGGCCGGTTGAGGACCGGGCCCTCGGGAAGCCCGCTTTCGGCAACCAGGTCGGCCAGGGATTCGGCGAGGGTATCGCGGATGCGGCGGGCCTGTTCCGGGGGGCAGGAGACCGGCGCGCCGCCCACGGGTTCACCGTGCTCGTCCCCGAAGTTGCCGATGCACAGGGCGGGCCGCGGCACGTCCGCGTCGGGACCGATGGCCGGGCCTTGGGCGGTCATGCTGTGCCCGTCGATGAAGAAGCGGATGGCGCCGCCGGAGAGCGCCTTCTCCAGGGCGCCGTGATACGGATCGTAGTAGAGCGACAGGCGCAGCTCGCGCTCCCGGGGGCTCACGGCGTAGCCCGACGGGAAGAAGGGACGGCGATCGAAGTCGGTGAGCTTGATGACCCCGTTCTCGCCTCCCTCCTCGCGTTCGCGGTTGAGGTCGGCCACGAAGCGCGAGGCCGTCGCGTTCAAGGTCACGGCCGCCTCGGGGACGTGGAAGATCTCGTCCGTGAACGGATCGCCTTCCCGGAAGAGGCGGCGGCGCAAGGCTTCGGGGTTCTCGCCGGTTTCCGCCATGTTGGCGAACAGCCAATAGGGGACGTGGCCGGAGCTGTGCGGAGTGGAGACGAGCAGGGGCAGCATGGGTTCAAGATACCATGTCGCGCTCAGAATTCCCCGGCCCAGCG
Source organism: uncultured bacterium (assembly GCA_966238865.1). GTDB lineage: Bacteria > Fibrobacterota > Fibrobacteria > UBA11236 > UBA11236 > CBILQL01. The sequence continues at coordinate 2,966 of CBILQL010000247.1, read as the reverse complement.
CTTGAGCAGGGGGATGAAGGCTGCCTGCGGATCGGCGCGCATGGAGGGATCGGGAGCGGCCCGGCTGTCGTAATTGTTGGCGATTACGGCGAAGGCCAGCCACTTCCCGGAATCGGCCCGCAGGTATCCGGCCAGGGCCGCCACGCCTTCCAAGGTGCCGGTTTTCACGAACAGGCGGCCGTACCAGCCCGGGCCGTAGCGCTCCAGCTTCGCCTCGGTGCCGGGCGCCCCCACCAGGGTCGCCTGGAAGACAGCGCCTCGCGGGCCCTGCCGCGCCTGGCACAGGAGCTTGACCAGCTGGGCCGGGCTCACCCAGTTGTACCGGGACAGCCCGTTGCCGTCCCGGAAATGGTACTGGTCCCTATCGAAGCCCTTCCCGTCCAGGAACGCCGTCATCGCCTGCAGCCCGCCTCGCCAGCTCCCGCCGCGGCCCGCCTCCTTGCCCGCCAGGGCCAGGAGCTGGGCGGCATAGTTGTTGTCGCTCTTCTGGTTCACCTGGGCCACCAGGTACTTGAGCGGCGCGGAGGCGTGGGATGCGAGGAGCCGGGAGCCGTCGTAGTCCGGGGCCGGATGGTTGGGCAGGGACAGGGAATCCCCGCAGGCGGCCGGCTTCGCGCCTCCGTCGGGAGGCGCAATCGTCACGCCGCGTCCGGCCAGGTAGTCCTGGAATTCCCGGGCCGCGGTCCAGGCGGGATTGGGCAGGCTGCCCTTGATGGTGAACGGCATCCGGCCCGCGGGGTAGGTGCCGCGCAGGAGGCGCACGGAGCTGGGGAAGCCGCCGAGGATGTAGGCCGAGTCGCGCTCGCCGCGGGCGGAGGTGGAAAGGCGGTTGTCGAAGGTGTGGATGCCGGCATGGCGGGGCTTGACGGCCTGCAGGTTCACGAGCTTGCCCGCGGAGGCGGCGCCGTCGAAGCCGAGCGTGTAGAGGTTGTTGTTGAAGCTGAGGCCGGACACGTTGCCGGCGTAGTAGTTGCCCGCATCCTCCCAGAGGCTGGCGGGGTGAGGCCCGTCCTCCTCGAGGTAGGATCCGTCGCCGATCACGCAGCCTTCCACCCGGCGGATGCCGGCCTTCTCCACCGCCTGGGCGAAGTCCCGGAAGACGGACTCGGCGGAATTCCGCGGTCCCATGCCAGCGTCGGCGAAGCCGGGATCGCCGCCGCCCCGGAGGATGAGGTTCCCTTTCAGCACGCCGTCCTTGAGCGCGCCTGTCATCCGCAGCTCGGTGGCGAAGGTCCGCTCGGGCCCGAAAGTCTCCAGCGCCAGCCAGGAGGTGAAGAGCTTCTGGGTGGACCCGGGAATGGCGTTGCGGGTCGGGAACTGGGCCTCCAGCTCGGCGCCGGTGGCCGCATCGGCGAGGGCCCAGCCGACCTGGGCCTGCGGGGGCACCGCCGGGCCCGTCTTCGGCGCATCCTGGACGCGCCGGCCCCGCGGGGGCCCCGGGGGCTCGGCCTCGGCTCCCGGAGCCGGACGATTCGGCTGTGCGGCCGCGGACTGCTTCGCGCCGGCCTTGCGAGGCTGCGGCGCCTTCGCCGGCTTCGTATCGGCCGCAATTGCGGCCAAAGCGCTGAAAGCGGCCAGGACCGCCAAGGGGAATCGAGTCGCCATGGAATTAAATTTATAAACATGGAACTCACCGTCGCCCGCACCCACGCCGAATCCTCCGAGATGATCCTTCCGGGCGATCTCAACAGCATGGGCTATCTCTTCGGGGGCCGGCTGGTCTCCCTCATCGACAAGGTGGGGGCCATCAGCGCCATCAAGCACACCCACGGGGTGGTGGTCACCGTCTCCATCGACAACCTCATCTTCAAGAAGCCCATCACCGACGGATCCATCATCACCCTGCGGGCCTCCGTGAACCGGGTGTTCACCCATTCCATGGAGGTCGGCGTGGTGGTGAACACCTTGCCCCCGGGCGCCGAGACCGAGCATCACGTCTGCTCCGCCTATCTCAGCTTCGTCGCCCTGGGCGAGGACGGCAAGCCCCGGGAAATCCCGCCGGTGGTGCCGGAGACAGCCGAGGAGAAGCGCCGCTACGAGCATGCCCTCATCCGCCGCAAGCACCGGCTCGCCTTGCAAGAGGAGCTGAAGAAGGCGCATAAGCTCGAATGACGATGCGCAATCGCAAACCCGATCCCGCCGCAGCCGCCTTGGCCATCGGCATGGCCCAGATGGAGATCTATCCCGGCGAGCCGGCCCGCAACCTCGCGTCCCTGAAGGAAATCTTCGCGAGCGCGCGCGAGGCGGGCGTGGACCTCCTCGCCTTCCCGGAGATGTGCCTGCCCGGCTACCTGCTCGGGGACATGTGGGAGCGCCCCGCCTTCCTGCGGGAATGCGAGGCCTGCGCCCTGGAGGCGGTGGCCTTGACGGCCGGGGGCGGGCCCGCCATCGTGTTCGGCACCGTGATCATCGACTGGGAGGCCAAGGGCGGGGACGGCCGGCCCCGCAAGTACAACGGCTTCGTGGCCGCCCAGGACGGCAAGGCCCTCGTCCATCCGGGGCTCGGGCGGCCCTACGGCATCAAGACCCTGCTCCCCAATTACCGGGAGTTCGAGGAGCCCCGTCACTTCCAGGATACCCGGGGGATGTCCCTGGAGACGGGGCGGCCCCTGGAATCCCTGCTCGCGCCGATGGCCTTCCGACTGGGGGGAAGGACGGTCCGCGCCGGCATCGTCCTGTGCGAGGATGCCTGGGACGACGACTATCCCCAGAAGCCCCTCGCAATCCTCGGCCGCAAGGGCTGCGACCTGATCCTCAACCTCAGCTGCTCGCCCTTCACCCAGGGCAAGAACCAGAAGCGGCACCGCGTGTTCTCGGCCCACGCCCGCGGCCTGGGGCTGCCCCTGTTCTACGTGAACGCGGTGAGCCTGCAGAACAATGCCAAGACCCTGTTCACCTTCGATGGTCGCAGCACCGCCTACGGTCCCGACGGCGCCGTGGTGGCGGAGATGCCCGCCTTCGCCCGC
>CBILQL010000246.1:0-7336 GCA_966238865.1 uncultured bacterium | reverse complement strand
AGATCCTGCGCAGCAACCTGCGGGCCCCCATCAAGGAATTCCTGGACGGGGAGAACAACAACGTGGAGCATCCCGTCTATCCCGACGTCACCCTGGGCCTGTACCAGTCCGCGAACCTCGGCGGGTTCGCGGTGGCCTTCGGGGGGCCGGGCGCCACCTTGGGGGTAGGCGTGCAGCAGCCCTTCCGCGGGAGCATGGATTTCGGCCTGGGGGGCCTGCGCATGGGGCTGGGCCTGCCAGAGGACGAGGCGGATCCGGAATCGGACAGCATCCGGGTGCTGCTGTCCACGGACGCCTTCGCGCGCCTCGACATGGAGCTCAACGACTTCTCCCTGGGCCTGGCGGGATCCCCGGCGCCGGGGGTCTCCCTCGGGATCGCCTACCACCGCTATACGGCCGATCTCCTGCTGGAGGCCGGGGCGCGGGTGGACGGCATCCTGCAGCGGGCCGGGCAGGAGAACTTCTTCAACGGCGACGTCAATTACCGGGACGACCTGGACGCCGCCGGCCGGGGGAGGGTGAAGGGAGAGGCCCACGGCATCCGCATGGGCGCCTCCTGGCGCGCGCCCTGGTCCCTGCTCGGAGCCCGCTTCGGCGCCGACGCGATGCTGAGCATGGCCGAGACCATGCGCCTCGACGGCGGCATCGACGCCTATTACCACATGCTGCCGTCCCTGGACTTCGGCGGGGACCAGATCATGAGCCCCGCGAAGATGAACCCGACCAAGCTGACCCTGACCACCCGGAGCAAGACGACCGTGCGGGACATCCAGCTCAACCTGCCCTGGGAAAGCGCGGTCTCCCTGCACGCCGAATGGGAGAACTTCAAGGTCAACCTGGATTACGGCTACTTCCTGCGCGGGCTTTCCCTCCGCTATACCCTCATCGACAGCGTGGACGCCTACGACACCGCCTCCCAGGACGTGCACCGCCGCGCCGACGGATCCGATTCCGTCACCGTGGAATCGGTGCGCAAAGGCTACCGGGTGGGCCTCAACCAGCATTTCGCCGTGGGACTCCAGATCTACCAGGTCTTCCTCCAGGCTGGAGGCATCCTGTATTCCGTCGACGACGACATCCTGGACGAAAGCGCCGCCTTCAAGCCCGATGGCCTGCCCTTCCTGCCCACGCTCAACCTCGGCTATTTCTTCCCCGTCGGCCCCCGCTTCACCGCCACGGTGTCGCTGGTGGCCTTCCCGGTTTCGCTGTTCAAGACCAGCGTGGAGTACCGATACTGACATGCCCATGACCGCCCCCATCCGCCGGGTACGCACCCTGTCCGCATCGCTTTTCGCGGCATTCTCCGCCGTCCTCCTCCTCTGCTCCGCGGCCGAGTCGGCGCTCACGCTGACCCAGGTGCCCGCGGGCATGCGGAAGCAGAACGCGGACATCACCGTGGGCTGGACCGGCGGCCTCGGGCGCGTCCATCTCCGCGCCTCCACGACGCCGGGGGGCGGGACCTCCATCGCGCGGTACGATTCCCTGCACCTTCCCAGCCAGGACATCGCCGGTACCTACACCTTCCGCATCAACCCGGACATCCCCGCCGCCTACCGGAACACCGATCTGCGGCTCGGCGTCAACTACTGCATCCTCACCGACGGGACCCAGATCTCGCCCGAGTTCACCCTCATCGTCGAATCCGGCGTCGCGCCCGTCCTCGCCTCCCCCGCCAACGCGGCCTCAATCAAGGATCTCACGCCGACCTTCTCCTGGAGCGGAAGCGCGCCGTACTACGCCTTGCTGGTCTCCGACGAGCCTTTCAAGATCTCCGAGGACGGGACCGTGTCCGGTGTCAGCGCCATCTGGCAGATCATCACGCCCTACACCACCGCCCGTTACGGCGATCCGGACCCGTCCGGGTACAACACCGTCCCGGCGCCGCCCCTCATCTCCGGCAAGACCTACAACTGGCTGGTGCTCAACAACTACGGAAACAACGCGGCGGCCACTTCCAAGGTGGCCCCGACCCCTTCGGCCTTCGTCTTCAGCCCCGCACCGCCGCTTCCCAAGGCCCAGCCCATCGCGCCCGCGGACAAGGGGACGGTGGCCGGACTCGACGCCATCGACTTCCGCTGGTCGCTGGTGGAGGGAGCCGTCAGCTACAAGCTCGAGATCCTGGAGGAGAACCTGGTGGACGGCAGCCAGGCCGACGTCGTCATCTGGAAGGCGAGCTCCATCGGCGGCCAGATCCGGATGGAGAACGCCTCCAGCATCCTGCGCCGCTACACCTACAAATGGCGCGTCTACGCGATCGGGAACAGCGGATCGGCCTCCCTGTCCGACAAGCGGAGCTTCTTCTACGACATCCAGGTGGGGAAGATCACCTTGGCCCTCCGCAACGACAAGGGCCAGAAGATCGCCTACGTGCCCGTCAAGGTCAGCCGCCTGGGGGGCGCCACCTCGGCGGCGTTCCAGAACGGCTCCACCGACGCCGACGGCGGCCTCGCCATCGACAACGCGCCCCTGGGGAACTACGAGGCCCGCGTGGAGAACGCGGACGGCTACCAGGCCAAGGCTGATACCTTCTCCCATGTCCAGTCCTCCGGCACCTCCCATACCCTTACGCTCAAGCCCGTGCTGGGCAAGATCCTGGGGAAGGTCGCCTCCGCCTCGGGCACGGGCCTGCTCAACGCCAAGGTGGTCGTCACCGCCTCGGACGGATCGGAATGGACGGCACTGACCAACTCCCAGGGGTATTACTCCCTCGGGGTCCCCTTCGGGACCTGGCAGGCGAAGGCTTTCAAGGACGGCTTCCAGGCCTCCGCCGCCGTAGCGGTTTCCGTCAACTCGACGACCCCGTCGCGCACGGCGGACTTCTCCCTGGCCCCCTTCCCGTATACCCTCAGCGGCACCGTCCTCAACGCCTTCAGCAAACAGGGCGTTTTCGGAGCAACGGTGCACCTGACCTCGGGCAGCGGGACCCGCGCAGTCAACACCGACGGCAACGGCGCCTATGCCTTCCCGGTCCCGGCGGGCTCGTTCACCCTGCGCGCCTCCAGCCCCGGCTATGCGGCCCCCGAACCCCTGGCCCTCTCGGTGAGCGGCGACCGGGTCGCGAACCTCTCGCTGGATCCCAACGCCTCCATCCTTACCGGGCGCAGCAAGGACGCCTCCGGCACCGCCGTGCCGGGAGCCGTCATCCAGGCGGCGCCCAAGGCGGGCCCGGCGCGGAGCGCGATCGCGGACGCCCAGGGCGCCTTCGAGCTGAGCCTTCCGGCCGGCGACTGGACCCTGACCGCCTCGGCCAAGGGATTCACCGCCAAGACCGTCCACGGCTTCCTCCTCGACATGTCCAAGACCGTGCAGGGAGTGGATTTCGTCCTCGAGGCCAACCGTTCCGCCCTGGCCGGACGCGTCACCGAGAACGGCACGGGGCTTTCCGGCGTCCGGGTGACGGCCGGAGACGCTTCCGGACTCACCGACAACGGCGGCTACTACCAGTTCCCCGTGAGCGCCGGCACCCACCAGGTGGCGGCCCGGAAGGACGGCTACCTCATCCCCAAGACCTACACGGTGCCCGTGGGCGCCGGGGCGACCGTTTCCGGGATCGATTTCTCCGCCACCGGCAATGCCGGCATCCTGCGGGGCAAGGTGCAATCCGGGGGCGCCGGCGTCCTCGGAGCCCGCGTCGAGGCGGTGAACAAGGCCAGCCGCGAAGCCTTCGCCGCGGTGACCGACGGCGACGGCGCCTACGCCCTGTCCCTGCCGCAGGGGGAATACGCTGTGTCGGCGTCCAAGGAGGGGTTCGCCCCGGAGCGCGTCCTTGACCAGGTCCTCCAGGCGGGCGGGACCGTCCTCGACGCGAACCTGCGGCTGCTTCCCGACCAGGGTACCTTGCAAGGTACGGTATCGGGCGGCGCCTCGCCCTTGGGCGGCTGCGAGGTGTCCTATCGCAAGGCGTCCGACGGATCCCTCTCCGGCAGGACGGTGACCGATCCCCAGGGGCGCTATTCCCTGTCCCTGCAGGCGGGGACGGCCTATGCGCTGTCCGCCGCATGCGCGGGCTACCAGGGCGCGGGTGCGACCACCGGGACCCTGCCGCGCGGAGGCTCCCTGACCGCCGACTTCGGCCTGTCCCAGGCCGGTTCCCGCCTCTCGGGCCGGGTGTCGGACAGCCGCGGCGCCCTGGCGGGCGTCCAGATCGCCGCCGTGCGGGATGGCGCGGCCGTCCTCGCGCTCTCCGACTTCTCCGGGCAATTCCAGCTGGATCTGGGCTCGGGCGCCTACGCCCTCTCCTTCTCCAAGAGCGGATATCGCACCCGTACCGTCCAGGTCCAACTGGCGCCGGGCGCGAACCTTCGCGCGGACACCCTCGTCGCGGCCCTCGGCCGGTTGTCGGGCCGCATCACCGCGGACGGGTCCGGAGTGGCCGGCGCGCTCGTCACCTTGGTTGGGCTCACCCCGGATGCCGGCGGCGGGGTGTACCGGACGGACGCCGACGGGCGCTTCTCCCAGGACGACCTGCCGGCGGGCAGCTACAGCCTGGCGGCCGCCGCCGACGGCTACAGCGAGGCCAAGGTGGCCTCGCTCACCATTCTCGCCGGCGAGCTCACCGTGACGGAAGCCGTCCTGATCCGGAACCGCAGCTCGCTCGGCGGCACGGTGGAGATCCCGGGCGCCTCCCCGACCGCGGTGAAGGTCGTCGCCAGCGGCAACGGCGTGTCCCGCAGCGCGGTGCCGTCCGCGGGCGGCGCCTGGACCATCGACAAGCTGCCTGCAGGGCAGTACGCTGTCGCCGCGTCCGCTACCGGCTACAGCGCCGACGGCGCCAGGACGGGCCTGAACCTGGGAGCTTCCGCCGCCCTGGGCGGAATCAAGTTCACCTTGACCCGCAACGCGGGCAGCCTGTCGGGCACGGTTTCCGGCGCGGGATCGGCCGCCGGCATCCGCATCAACCTGGCCGGGGCCAAGGGAGGCCAGGCCTACGGGACCTGCGATGCGGCGGGCAGATATTCCATCCCCTCGCTGCCAGAAGACCAGTACACCCTCACGGTGACAGCCCCCGGCTATCGTCTGGCCGGAGCCTCCCAGGAGATCAAGCTCGCCATCGGCGACGCCCAGACCCGCGACCTGGCCCTCGAGCCGGCCCTGTTCCGCGTCGCCGGAAAGGTGGTGAACCAGACCGGCCTCGCCGTCGCCGGGCTTCCCGTCGAACTCCGGCATCCCTCGGATCGCGTCCGGACGGCCACCGGCGCCGACGGCGGCTTCGCCTTCGCCGACGTCCCGGCCGGCGGAGAGTACCAAGTATCGTTCAAGCCTCCCACGGCGGAATACGACTCCAAGGACACTGTATTCTCCCGCTCCCTGTCCGAGACGTCCGCGGCCGCCGTGAACCTGTCCACCGTCTCCCGCCGGGCCAGCCTGGCTGGGACCGTGACATTGGACGGCGCCGCAGCCGAGGGGGTCCTGGTCCGCCTCGCAGGTCGCTACAACAATTTGGCGACCCTGTCCCAGCCCGGAGGCGCCTACAAGCTGTCCGGCGTGGCGGGTTCGGAGGAGACCGTGTCCCTGAAGGTATCGATTGCGGGGGCGAGCGCCGTGGACACCCAGATCGTGATCCGCGTCGGGGAAGCCAGGACCGGATTCGACATCCGGCTCAAGACGATCAAGGTGTCCCTGTCCGGCCGGATCGAGGATTCGGAAGGCAAGCCACTGTCCGGCGCGAAGGTGGTGCTTTCCGGCGGCGCCAGGCCGGATACGGTGACGACCAACGCATCGGGCGCCTTCACAGCCGCCGGACTCGCCGCCAACCAGACCCTGTCCCTGATCACCTTGCTGGACAAGGTCCGGTACGATAACGTGGAAGTCCCGGTCCGCCTCCGCGAGACGGACACCGCAGTCACCATCGCCGCGACCGTGCACGCCTCGATGGTGACGGTCACCGTCAGGGACCAGGATTCCGCAGCGGTTACGGGAGCTGAAGTGCTCCTCGACGGCAAGTCCCTCGGCCTGACCGGTTCCGGCGGCACCATGCAGGCCAAATCCCTGGCCCGTGGGGAATACCGCCTGGCCGCAGGCAAGGCATCCTACCGGGGAAGCCCGGAGACCCGGCTGAACCTCGGCGGAGATACGACGGCGGCCCTGACCCTGACGGTGACCGAGGTGGTGGGCGGTCTGTACGGTTCCATCTCCGACACCGGGCTGGACGGGAGCGGCGGCGCCGCGGCATCCCGCGTCCTGCCTGGGGCCGTCGTAATGCTGACGGCCGGGGCCGACACGCTCCGCGACACCGCCAATTCCCTGGGCCAGTATTTCGTGGACGGCTTGACGGACGGCCGTGACTATTACCTCACCGTGGTGCTACCGGGTTACCTGCCGTTGCGGGATGCCGTGACCGGCACGCCGCAGGCCCGGAGCCGCAACCTCGCCCTGAGGCCCTTCCCGGGATCCCTGGTGGGCCGGGTGGGTTCGGGCAAGGCCGGAGTCGCGGTGCGGCTGTACCATGCCGCCGGCGGCCGGATCCACAGCTTCTCCACGGTGGCGGGGGGATATTATGGCTTCCTCAACCTGCAGAACCGCAGCGATTACCTGGTGCAGGCCGAGGACGGGACGACAAGCTCGCCGGCCATCTCCGTGCAGGGAAACGGCGGCGCCGCCCGGCGTGTCGATCTGCTCCTGGAGACCTGGGGCCGCATCTCCGGGAAGGTAACCGGCGCTTCCGCCGCGGCCCTGCCGGGCGTAATGGTCCAGGCGCGCCACCTGCTCACCGGCGCGGTGTCCTGGACGCTGTCCGGGGTGGACGGTGCCTATGTGCTGCCCGGCCTAGCCGCCGGCGAATACAGCCTCACGGCCGAGCGCCTGGGCTTCCGCGGCCCGGCCCCTCGGACCGCGGTCGTGGCCAAGGGTTCCACCGCTTCCGCGGACCTGTCCATGGAGACAGTGGATGCCGGCATAGCCGGCGTGGCCGCGGACGAGGCGGGACGCCCGGTGCCGGCGCTGATCACCTTGGTGGCCGACGGCGACACGCTGCGGACCCGGGCGGGCGGGGGAGGCCAGTTCCTGTTCGCCGGCCTCGCGGCCGGCGACTACAGCCTGTCCGCCGAGGAGGGTGGGTATACCTCGACCCCGAAGCCGGTAGACTATTCCGGGAAGGGCCTCGCCCTGGCGGAGCCGGGCCTGGCTCGATTCTCCGCGAAGATCCTCGGCGCGGTCCGGGACGCCGTCACCAATACGCCTTTGGCCGGCGCCGCCGTGCGCGCAGCCGGTTCTTCCGGCGCCGATGCCATGACCGACTCCGCTGGCCGTTACCTGCTGCACCTGGATGCCGGAACGCCCTCGCCGATCCTGCTCGATGTTTCCAAGAGCGGCTATCTCACCCGCGCATCGCTGCCGG
>CBILQL010000245.1:0-7340 GCA_966238865.1 uncultured bacterium | reverse complement strand
GGGCGCGAAGGTGGACGTATGGGGCGTGGGCACCCACCTGGCCACGGGAGGAGGCCAGGGCGCCCTGGGAGGCGTGTACAAGCTCTCGGCCGTGCAGGATGGCGGCGGCGACTGGATTCCCAAGGTGAAGGTCTCCGAGCAGGCGCTGAAGACCTCGGTGCCCGGCATCCTGCAGGTGCGCCGCTACCGCTCCGGAGCGTTCTGGTCCGGGGACATGATCTTCGATGCCGGATCGCCGCCGGCCGACGCTGCCATCCTCGATCCTGCGGATCCCACCCGGCGCAAACTCTTCCCGCCCGATGCGGAATGGGAGGATTTGCTGGTTCCCTATGTCCGGAAGGGAATGAGAATCCGGGAACCCGATTCCCTGCAGGCCTGCAGGGCGAGGACCCGGACGCAATTGGCGGCCCTGCATCCCGGCATCCGCCGGTTCCGCAACCCGCATACCTACCCCGTGGGATTGGAGAGCTCCCTCCACGCCTTGCGCCTGCGGCTCGTTTGCGAGATCCGGGGCCTGTCCCCGGAGGCATCGGGGTGGAGGGGGAATCCGTGAAGACCCTGCTGCTCGTGGACATCCAGAACGATTTCCTGCCCGGGGGCGCCTTGGCCGTGCCGCATGGCGACGAGGTCATCGCCGTCGCCAACCGGATCATGCCGACATTCCCGCTCGTGCTGGCCTCCCAGGACTGGCATCCCGCGAACCATGGCAGCTTCGCCGTCAACCATCCCGGCAAGCGGCCGGGCGATGTCATCGACCTGGGCGGCCTGCCCCAGGTGCTGTGGCCGCCCCATTGCATCCAGGAGAGCCGGGGGGCCCGGTTCCCGGACGGCCTGCACCAGGAAAGGATCCGGCGGGTTTTCAGGAAGGGGGTGGATCCGGATGTGGACAGCTATAGCGCATTCTTCGACAACGGCCGCCGGCGGGCCACCGGTCTCGGGGATTTCCTCCATGAGGCGGGCACCACGACGCTCTATATCATGGGCCTGGCCACGGACTATTGCGTGAAGGCCACGGCCCTGGACGCGAGATTCCTGGGATTCCCCGCCGCCATAGTGGAGGAGGGTTGCCGCGGCATCGACCTGGAGCCGGGCGATTCGGAGCGGGCCCTCCGGGAAATGGAGTCGCACGGAGTGCGCAGGACGGCCAGGGCGGAATTGCCGCACGGCGACGGATGAAACGGCCGGACATATGATCCTGTTCCTCTGCGGCGACGTCATGCCGGGATGCGGAATCGATCAGGTGCTGCCGTTTCCCGGGGACCCGGAAATTTATGAGCAGTCGATCCGGGATGCCTGGGATTACGTCCGCCTGGCTGAAGGCCATCGCATCCATCCATTGGGGTGACAACTGGGGGTATGCAGGGGAGGACCGGCAGGTCGCGCTCGCGAACCAGCTCATCGACGATGCCGGTCAGGACCGGGCCGCCTCCGCCGCCAGCATGTTGGCTATCCCCGTCCAGAGGGCGTCCGGATTGAAAGAGATGCTGTCGATGCCCTGCCCGACGAGGAACTCCGCGTACTCGGGAAAATCGCTGGGCGCCTGGCCGCAAAGGCCGACCTTGATTCCGCTCTTCCGCGCGGCCGCGATGGCGCGGCCGATGAGCTCCTTCACCGCCGGGTTCCTCTCGTCGAACAGGGGGCCCACGAGGGCGGAATCCCGATCGAGACCCAAGGTGAGCTGGGTCAGATCGTTCGAGCCGATGGAGAAGCCGTCGAAAATCCGCGCGAACTCCCCGGCCAGGATCACGTTGCTGGGAATCTCCACCATGACATAGACTTCCAGGCCCTCCTCTCCGCGGCGCAGCCCGAATTCCGCCATGGTCTCCAGGACCTTCCTTCCCTCCTCGGGGGTGCGGCAGAAGGGAATCATCAGCTTGACGTTCCGGAGGCCCATCTCCCCGCGCACCCTCCGCATGGCGAGGCATTCCAGGCCGAATCCGTCGCGGTAGGCCGGGTGATAGTAGCGCGACGCGCCACGGAACCCCAGCATCGGGTTCTCCTCCCCCGGTTCGAACTGCTTCCCTCCCAGCAGGTTGGCGTATTCGTTGGTTTTGAAATCGCTCATCCGGACAATCACGTCCTTGGGGTGGAAGGCGGCCGCGATGGTCGCCACGCCTTCGGCGAGCTTTTCCACGAAATACCGTTCCTTGTCCTCGTAACCGTGCGTCAGGCGGCGGATTTCCTCTTTCGCAGGCCCTTCTTCCAGCTCATCCCACCGGGCCAGGGCGACCGGATGGACGCGGATGGCATTGGCGATGACGAATTCCAGCCGCATGAGGCCGATGCCATCGTTGGGCATCATGGCCAACGTGAAGGCCCTGTCCGGATCGCCCAGGATGAGCATGGCCTTGGTCCCGGGCATGCGGAACCCGGCCCGATCCACCACGACCTCCTTCCAGGGCAGCCGCCCGGCGTAGACGAATCCGGTATCCCCTTCGGCGCAGGAAACCGTCACATCCTGCCCGTCCGCAATCGCGGAGGTGGCGTCGCCGGCCCCCACGACGGCGGAGATCCCGATCTCCCGGGCCACGATGGCGGCATGGCTGGTGCGCCCGCCCTTGTCCGTGACGATGGCCGCCGCCTTCTTCATGATGGGATCCCAGTCGGGGGTGGTGCTGCCGGTGACCAGGATCTCCCCGGGCTGCAGGCGATCCGATTCTTCGGGGGATTGCAGGATACGGGCGCGGCCCGCGGCGATTTTCCCACCCAGTCCCACGCCCTTCGCCAGCACCTTCCCCCGCTTCGGCAGCTCATAGCGCCGGAATTGCGCCGTTTCCCGGCGGACGCTGTGCACGGTTTCCGGGCGCGCCTGCACGATGAAGAGTTCTCCCGTCGGCCCATCCTTGGCCCACTCGATGTCCATGGGGCGGCCATAATGCTCCTCGATCCGGAGCGCCGATCGGGCCAGGCTTTCCACCTCCCCGTCGGACAGGATGAAGCGGGCGCGCATGTCCGGAGCCGTTGGGGCGTTCACCGTGGTGGGGCCGGGCCCCGATGCCGGGACGGCGAGGGTCATGGTCCTCTCCTTAGCGCCGAGCTTGCGGGAGAGGATGGCCCGGCCGCCGGAGCGCAGGGTCGGCTTGAAGAGCGTGAATTGATCGGGCGTGACCTGGCCTTGCACCACGTTCTCTCCCAGGCCCCAGCTGCCGGTGATCACGACCACGTCCGGAAAGCCGGTTTCCGGCTCGAGGGTGAACCCGACGCCGGAACTGGCCAGGTCCGAGCGGACCATGGCCTGGACGCCGACCGATACGGCCGTCTCCATGTGCTTGAAGCCGTTGCGGACCCGGTATTCGATCGCACGATCGGTGAACAGGGACGCGAAGCATTTCCGGCAGGATTCCAGGAGCGCCCCTTCCCCGACGATGTTGAGGTAGCTCTCCAACTGGCCCGCGAAGCTGGCCGTGGGCAAATCCTCGGCGGTGGCGCTGCTGCGGACCGCCACCGCCAGGTCCCTGCGGGTGCGCTCGCGCAGCGAGGCGTACGCGGCCAGGATGCCTTCCTCCAGGCCCCGGGGGAACGGGGAGGCCAGAACCATGTCCCTGGCCCGCGAGCCGACATCCCGCAGGTTGGCGAATCCGGAGGTGTCCAGGGAGTCCAGCACCTCGGCCAGCCTGGGGCGGAGACCGGAGGCATCGAGGAAGGCCCAGTAGGCCGCGGCGCGGGTCGCGAAGCCGTCGGGAACCTTCACCCCTGCGTCCGCCAGCTTTCGGAACATCTCGCCCAGGGAGGCGTTCTTGCCACCGACCTCCGGGAGCAAGGCGATGTCGATTTCGCGGAAATCCAGGGAGAATTCTGACATGAGCGACCAAACTTTCGCTTTCGCCGTTCGAAGGAACGGCCTGCTCCGGCCAAATTCAACCCTGAAAATATATTCTGAGCTGGCTCTCGGTCCGAAATTAGCGAAACCAGGCAAAAAGCCCTGGCCGCTTCGGCTCGGGGATCCCTAATCCAGACCGAAGACGGGAGAGGCGGACGGTCCCCGGAAAGCAGGCGGGTCGCATGCCGTGCGGCCGTTCGCTTCGATGAAGCGACGGTTCCCGGCGCGGTCGCCGCGGATGCGGAGGCCCTTCTGGCCGGGCGCCATGGCGTCGCGGCCCAGGGCGGTGGGCGAGAGCCCGTCGAGGATGCCCTGGCGGAACTGGTAGTAGGAGTACTTGGCCGCGTACGATTCGTCGTAGATCAGGGCGCTTTGCCCCTTGCGCCAATAGTCGTTTGTGTTGTCGCCGACGCCCCATAGGCAAAGCCACTTCGCGCCGCCGCTCACGGCGGCCGTCACGAAGGCCCGCAGCTGCCTGGCCTGGAGGGTGTCCCAGGCCGGGGTGCGGCGCGCGCTGCCGGCCGCGGCGACGGGATCGGTGTCGCCGTAATCGATCTCGGTGACGTAGACCTCGATCCCGAGGGCCTTGTATTCCTCGACGGCGCGCTTGAGCTTGGCCCAGTCGTAGGTCGCGTCGGTGCGGAAGTGGCCCTGGAAGCCCACGGCGTGGACGGGGACCCCGGAAGCGAGGAGATGCTTGACCAGCTGGTAGAAGGCGCGCGACTTGCGGGAATCGTCCCAGAACTCGATGGAGTAGTCGCGGATTTCGAGCTTGGCCTGGCTGTGGCGGCGGGCGATCTCGAAGGCGCGGCGGATGTAGACGGGGTGCTGGGCGTACACGGCGGCGGCGCCGGTCAGGCCCGATTTGTCGGCCTCCCAGCCCATCTTGTGCCAGGGATTGGTATTGGCTACCGAGCTGGAGTCCCAGTAATTCCCGTTCCACATGAAGGCTTCGTTCACGACGTTCCAATAGTCGACCTTCTGGGCGTTGTTGTTGTTGGTCATCGCGAAGGTGATCCACTTGTCGAGCAGGTTGTCGAGCTGCGAGGCGCTCCAGGAGCCGCCGTTCAGCCAGGCGGGAAAATAGGTGGGCGAGCCGGCCAGCAGGTGGAAGGCGGTCTTCTTGCCCTGGCCCTCGGCCCAATTGATGACTTCGTTGGCGCCCGCGATGTTGAATCCCACGTCGGACATTCCCGATCCGGTCCAGGCGCCCCAGGCGGGATAGGCGGTGGTCTGCACCAGGCCGAAGTCGCGGGCCAGCACGGTCTTGACCTTGGCGGCGTCCTTCCAGCCGCTGATGCCCTCCTTCTCGGCGGATCCCGGCTCGGTATTGGCGCCGATGAGCACGCCGTTGTTCCCGAGCGGGGTTCCCGACGGAACGGGCTGGGCCGGGGCGGATTGGATGGCCGTCATCAGGACCGGCAGGAGAAGGGTAAACAGGCTGAAATGGTTGCGCATTGCGCTCTCCGGGGATGGGATGCTTCCGTCATGGGTGGTGGGAAGAACCTACCTCCCCTCCGGACCGGAAAACGCCTCAAAATCGGGATTTCGAGCGAATCCTGTATCAATTGTATTACTTTTATATGTCCTCGATCCCGTTGCCAGGAGCCGTCCGCCGCCCATGATGCACGACCTCGCCGACCGGATCCTCGCCTCGCGCGGCCCTGCCGCCGGGAACGCGCTGCCCTCGGTGCGCGCGCTCGCCAGGCATTTCGGCGTGGCCCCGCTGACCATGCATCGCGCCCTGCGCCGGCTGCAGGCGGCCGGCCATGTGCATTCGCTGCCCCGCAAGGGCTTCTACTGGGGGGCCCGGCCCGCCGCCGATCCGGGCCTGCCTCCGCGTCCCGACGCCTACGACGCGGCGCGGAACCGCCTCATCACGGATTTGCGCTGCGGCGCCTTCCATCCGCACCGGGATCTTCCGCCGCGCGCCGCCCTGGCGCCCATCTACGGGCTCGGCGTGGCGCGCCTGGGCCGCCTGCTCGTCGAGCTCGCCGATCTGGGCCTGCTCGTCCGGCGCGGCCGCGGGTTCGCGCTTCCGGCCCCGCCCCGCAGGATCGATCAGGGCACCGTGCTCGTGGTCACGCGCTGCGACGCTTCGGGCATGCTGCTGCTCGAGACCGAGAGGCAGACCGACTTCGTGAAGTCGGTGCACCGGGAAGGCGGGGAGCGGAGGCTGCGGATCGTGATCCTCGGCTGGTACGAAGGGGAAGGAAAGGGCGGAGGCGAATTCCTCGATCAGAACGGGAGCCCGGTCGATCCGGCGGGGATTCCCGGCCTGCTCCTGGGATGCCTGGCCTCCACCTGGCTGGTCGGGGACCCGGTCGCCCTGATCCGGCGGCTCCGGCGGCTCGGGGCGCCGGTTTCAGTGTGGTGGGAGCATTCCCCGGATGCTTTCCCCCGCTTTTCCGGGGCCGGGCCCAAGGTCCTGGGGTTCGACATCTCCTTCGGCAAATCGCCCGGCATCGCCGTGGGCCGGCATTTGCGGATCAGGGGCGAGGGACCGGTGGCATTCATCTCCCCATTCCACGGCGGGGCATGGTCGCGGGCGCGGCTCGAAGGGATGCGCGAAGCCCTGCGCGGATCGGGCCTCGACCTCGATGCGTTCGTGGACGGGACGCGGGGCAGCGCCTGGGAATACCATCAGGCCGCGGGAAGCGTCGCGCGCGGGGAGCGCCGCATCCGGGATGCGCTCCGGTCCCTGCTGAAGCGGTTGGATCCGGCCCGCCATCCGGTATGGGTCACCGTCAACGATCACACCGCCGTGATCGTCCTGGGGCTGCTGCGCGGCCGGGGCATGGCGCGTCCCAGCCTGGTCTCCTTCGACAACAGCTCGGCCAGCGACGCCCACCAATTCGACTCCTTCGAGTTCCACACCGAGGGCATGGTCCGGCAGATGCTGTACCACGTGCTCCATCCCGAAGCCCCGCTATTCAAGGGCGGCGGTTTGCATGAAATGGTCGGGCGCCTGGTATCCAGGACGTGAGCGGGGATTACCCGGATCACCTGCCGCACCGGCCATGCCTGTCACACCTGCTGCGCCTGCCGCGCAGATGCGAGATGTGATCGAAGTCCGTCCGATGGACAGATTCGGGGCGGGGACTTAGATTATTGACGAAAATGGGGTTCATGGGAGCTGGCTTTGCGGGCCAACTGACTGGCGCGATGTGCGCCATTGTCTGCGCAGCCGGCTTGGGCATTTCCGCCCGCGCGGCGGAGAGGGAAGGCGGATCCGATGGGGACGCCGACAGGAACCTGAGCATCGAGGAGCTGTCGAAGCTGAGCCTCGATGAGCTGGCGCAAGTCCGGGTCATCACCGAAGTCACCGTCTCGCGCGTGGAGGAGCGCGTGGACGAGACGCCGGGAAGCGTCTACGTGTACACGCGGGAGATGATCCTGAACCGCGGCTACCGGAGCCTCGGGGAGCTGCTGCGGACGGTTCCGGGCTTCACGGTGTTCCACAAGGATCTCCAGTTCGTCACGGGCGTCCGGGGCCTGAATGCGAACGACAACGAGAAGA
>CBILQL010000244.1:0-7343 GCA_966238865.1 uncultured bacterium | reverse complement strand
CGCACCGCTCCGTCCACGTTCCCGCTGCGGTACTCCAAATCGGCCAGCTCCTCCCGCAGGTAGGGCGCCTCGTAGGCGCCGGGCGTGCGGGCCAGTTGCGCCTTCGCGGCCAGGCGGTAGGCCCCGTAGCGGTGATGGGTGTAGGCGTTCCCCGTCAAGGCCCCCAGGTACAGGTTCCAGTCCCCGAGGAAGAGGAGCATGTGGACGTAGAGAAGCAGGGAGGGCAGCCCCAACAGGAAGGCGCGCTTTCCGAACACGCTGGTGCGCGCCGCGCCGAGGAGATAAGCCATGCCCAGCAGGAACGCCAGGCCGTAGAACGAGACCTTCACCGCGAGCCGCCAGGTCTTCTCGGCGGCATGCCCGAACAGAATCGGGGTCCGCTCCCCGAGCTCCAGGGAATCCAGCAGGATCAGGTCGATGCGTTCCCAGACCACGATCCACCCGAGCACCACCGCCACGGCCGCATAGAAATACACCAGGGTCCTCAATCCGGGGCGGAAGGATCCCTTCCAGCCCAGCCAGGAGAAGAGGGCCACGACGGGAAGCGCATAGCCCATCCAGATCAACCCGCCGGTATAGACATCGCTGGGCAGGCGGATGGAGAAGGACCCGAGCTCCCCGATGTTCCGGATTAGGGCCAGGATATAGACCAAGGGCAGCACGGCCAGGGAAACCGCCAGGAAGGTATCGAGGAAGGAATGTTCCGGAGAAGCCTTTCCTAATCGGTCTGTAGGCAAGGTGAAGAACGACAGCCGCCCCGGCCGGGTCATGGCCCAGGTCGTTCCTCCGACAGCCCCGAGGTAGAGGACGAGGACCAGGGCCCAATGCAAAGGCACCAGGAACAGGCAGGCTTCGAAGGCCAAAAACAGGCCCAGGATGGCCAGAAGCCGGCGTGGATACCCCTGGATCAGCCCCCTCCGGTGTTTTTTCCCATCCAGGATGGCCCAAAGGGCGAATGGACCCAGCAGGATTGAGAGGGTACCCAACCAAAGGGTTTTCAGTGCGGCGGGAAGATCCGGCTTGGGTCGCAAGGGGTTCACGTGAACAAGGATAGCATACGTTGGGGGATCCAAATAATTAAAGGAAAAAGTAGAATTCCCCCAATTCTTGAACCATCCGGAAACAGGTAGGGAGTGCTTACCGCACCATCAACCTCCACTTCCCAAGCAATGTCAAATAGCCCCAGGTATCTTGCGGACCTTTGCTTACTGTGTTGACGCCCCCTTGATGCGGGGGTATTTTTTGCGCAACCACATGGGGGTGGCTTTGGTTTTCATGGAGATAAACGCGAGTCTGGGTCTGGGGTACGGGACAGGATGCGCGCTTCTCGGGAGTAATGAATGAAGCCCTCGCTGGCGGTCCTGGTCGTCAAACGGTTGTTCGACCTTTTCATCGGATGGGTCGGGACCCTGGCCTTCGTCGCCATCTATCCCTTCGTCGCCCTGCTCATCCGCCTCGAGTCGAAGGGCCCGGTGGTCTACACCCAGCAGCGCGTGGGGCTCAACCGCCGCTCCAGCCCCTACCAGATCTTCAAGGGCAAGAAAGACGAGGCCGTGGCGGCCGGCGGCGCCGGCGCCTTCATCCTCTCCAACCGCCAGGTCGATTACGGCGGCCAGGTCTTCACCATCCTGAAGTTCCGCACCATGCGCATCGACTCCGAAGCGTTGGGACCCCAGTTGGCCAAGAAAGGCCTCGATCCCCGCGTCACCCGCGTGGGAAAGTGGCTGCGCGCCCTCCACATCGACGAAATCCCGCAATTCGTCAACATCCTGCGCGGCGACATGAGCTTCATCGGCCCCCGGCCGGAGCGCCCCCACTACACCCTGCAATACTCCAAGTCAATCCCCCATTACCTGGACCGCACCCTCTGGATCAAGCCCGGCCTCACCGGCCTGGCCCAGATCCTGGTCGGCTACGACGACGGCCTGGAAAGCGTGGTCCGCAAGGTCCATTACGATTACTCCTACCGCTCCGCCACCTGCCATTTCTTCTCCTGGCTGCGGATGGAGCTGTGGGTGATGGTGAACACCGTCCTCTACCTGTTCGTGAAGCCGCAATTCGAAGGCAACGAGACCCGCGACCTGGCCAGCCTGCGCCGCGCCAAGGTGCTGGACTTCAAGGCCTACGCCCCGGCGAAGACCGATCTCCCGGAGATCCGCAGCGCCGTCCACCTCCACCAGACCAGGAAGAACGTCATCCTGGTGGGCAGCAGCCCCTACGAGCTGAGCCAGCGCATCAAGGATCTGGACCATAACCCCAAGAAGACCCTGGACGTGCAGGTCAATCCGGACGAGAACTTCGATCTCGAGGACCTGGGCTTCCTGATCAACCTGGTGCAGCGCGTGCGCCAGACCGGCGGCCGGGTGGCGATCAAGAATTCCAGCCCGCGCGTGCAGAAGATGCTCAAGGAGATCCACCTGGACAAGGTGGTGGATCTGCACCGTCCACAGGACACGGTCAAGAACTTCATGACCGTGGACGTGGAGTGCTGGTTCCACGCCTACAACCTCAAGGAGCAGGTCCCGCCCTCCACCTGGCACCTCCAACCCACCCGGGTGCAGGCCAACGTCAAGAAGATCCTGGACCTGTTCCGGGCCAACGACACCAAGGCCACCTTCTTCGTCCTCGGCTGGGTGGCCGATCACTTCCCGGACGTGGTCCGCATGATCGACGCCGACGGCCACGAAATCGGCACGCACGGATACTATCACAACCTCATCACCAACATGACGCCGAACCAATTCCAGGAGGACCTCGAGAAGTCCCTGGAGGCCATCACCCGCCACACCCGCCAGAAAATCATCGGCCATCGCGCCTCGAACTTCACCATCGTCGAAAGCACGCTCTGGGCGCTGGAAATCCTGGCCAAGTACGGCATCGAGTACGACTCGAGCATCTTCCCCATCAAGCGCGAGCGCTACGGCATCGCCCGTTACCCGAACCGCCTCCCCCACATGATGCAGTTCGCCAACGGCGGCCAGCTGAAGGAGATTCCCCTCTCCACCTTGGGCCTCGGGAACAAGCTGCTGCCGATATCCGGCGGCGGCTACCTGCGCCTCTACCCCTATCGCGTCACCGACCGGTATATCGAGCAGAAGAACCAGCGCGGCCTCCCGGCCATGGTCTATTTCCATCCCTGGGAGATGGACACCGAGCAGAAGCGCCTCAACGTGGGCCCTCTCAAGGCCTTCCAGCACTACATCAACCTGGACAGCACCGAGTGGAAGATCAGCCGCCTGCTGGAGCGGTTCTTCTTCACCTCCATCCGCGACAACCTGGAAAGCAAGCGCGTCCAGAGCCTGCTCCGCAAGAATCCGGTCCGCGTCGAAAAGGTCGCCCTCCTGGGCCGCCCGCAGTCGGATCTCCTCCTGGAACCCCCTTCCGATATCGGCGTGTCCCCCACCCTGACCCAACCCGAGCAAACCGCGGCCTAGGCTACTCGTCCCCTGCGTTCGCGGGTGTCTTCACCCGCGCGGCTTTCCACCGCAGTACCCTCTTCTGTTTCCTCCCCTGCAGCCGCGGGCGTCCCCGCCCGCGCGGCTTTCCACTGCCGCTCTTCTCTTCCAAACTGGCCCACACCCCTGTTGCTCGCAGACACCTAAATCCATGCCAATTAATGACTTACAAGACCCTCCCGAAGGTTTCCCACAAGGCTCTCCTCTCTTCAATGGCCGAACAACCGCCAGCAAGGCGCAGAGACCCATTTCCTGCCGACCTTTCAACAGGGAAGCAGGCCAGTTCACGGAGGACGAAGCAGGGAACCCCAAGCTGAAAAACCGCCCTCGGGCGTTTTCCGACGCGGAGGCCTTCCCGGGCGCGGTCTGGTCAGCAGGGGGATGAAAGCGGACGGTCCAGGGCAGCATGCCCAGGGAAGGATCGGAAGCGTCCGCGCCCGGGAAGGCCGGGGACCCCGCAGCCTCGCCGAGCTTCGGCATACGCCTGAGGGCGGTTTTTCAGCCCCAGAGGGAAAGCAGGAACAGCGTCGTCAGATACGCCCAGAAGAAAAGCAGGAATTTCGCGTAACGATTCAAGCCCAGGGTATCACGCTGCGGATGAAAGCGGTTCATGCTGTCCTCCCAATCGCTCGCACGCTGTGGCGCATAAGCCGGCGCGAGGCCGGCAGCGCGGACTGCACCCTTAACATACATTCCGACGTTCGCGGATCAAGCGTCTCGACACCCCTGGGAACCGCGAATTCAGCGGGTTTAAAGGGTTTGGCGGGTTCCAGGCACGGTCGTCCTACGCTTATACCATCGCCCCCGGCGATTCGTCCCTTGAGCGTCCCACGGCGCGCGGGATTGGGGTTGGAGGCCCTTTTTGAAGCGCGTCCCGATATCCTCAACCGGCCGCGGCCAGCGTGCCGCCGCGGTGCTTCCCGATGTGGAAGATGAGGCCCGACACGTCGGCCGGAGTAACACCGGCGATACGTTGGGCGAGGCCCACGGTGAGGGGCCGGCGGGCCGCCAGCTTCTGCCGCGCTTCCAGGGACAGGGCGTGGGCGGCGCCGTAGTCGAAGTCGGCCGGGATGCGCAGGCCCTCGAGGCGGCGGTTGCGCTCGATCTCCTTCTCCTGCCGATCGCGGAAGCCGCGATAGCGCTCCGAAGCCTCCAGGGCCAGGAGATCGCGGGCGTCCAGGCCGTGCTCGAGGCCCAGGCTGGCGAAGAGTCCGGCCGCCCCCACCCCGGGCCGGCGCAGCAGCGACAGGGCCGGCACGGCTTCCGGCAGAGGCGCCGATCCGCAGGCCGCCAGGAAGGCGTCGACCGCCTCCCCGTGGGCCTTGGCCGCTTCCAGCCGTCCGCGGGCCTCGTCCAGGCGCCGCCTCCAACGCTGGTACCTGGCGAAGGTCCCGTCCTCCACCAGGCCGAGGGCATGTCCCTTCTCGAGGAGGCGTTCCTCGGCGTTGTCCTGGCGCAGGTGGAGACGGTATTCGGCCCGGGAAGTGAACATCCTGTAGGGCTCCTCCAGGTCGAGGGAGACCAGGTCGTCGGTGAGCACCCCGAGATAGGATTCGCCGCGGCCCAGGAGGAACGGGGCCTCCCCGCGGATGCGCAGGGCCGCGTTGATGCCGGCGAGGAGCCCCTGGGCGGCGGCCTCCTCGTAGCCGGAGGTGCCGTTCACCTGGCCCGCGAAATAGAGGCCCGGGACGTCCCGGCATTCGTAGGTCGGATCGAGCTGGGTGGCATCCACGGAGTCGTATTCCACCGCGTAGCCGTACCGCAGCACGCGGCAGTCCTTGAGGCCCGGGATGGTGCGCAGGGCCCGGTCCTGGATGTCCGCGGGCAGGCTGGACGAGAACCCGTTCACGTAGATGCGGCCGTTGTTCAGCCCTTCCGGCTCCAGGAACAGGTGGTGGGAATCCTTGTCGGCGAAGCGGCACACCTTGTCCTCGATGGACGGGCAATAGCGCGGGCCGATTCCCTGGATGGCTCCGGTGAACATGGGGCTCTCCCCGAATCCGGCGCGCAGGATGGCATGGGTCTCGGCGTTGGTATGGGTGATCCAGCACGTGGCCTTGTTGCGCAACGCCTCATCGGTGCGGAAGGAGAACGGGAAAGGCTCGGGATCGCCGTGCTGGACCTCGGTCAGGGAATAGTCCAGCGAGTCGGCCGCCAGGCGGGCCGGCGTCCCGGTCTTGAGGCGGCGGACCTTGATGCCCAGGCCGCGCAGGGCCCCGGCCAGCCGGGTGGCCGCCGGCTCGCCGACGCGGCCGCCTACGGTGGAGGAGAGGCCGGTGTACATGACCGCGCCCAGGAAGGTGCCCGAGGTGATGATCAGAGCCTTGCAGGCCATCTCTCCGCGGGAGCCGAAGTCCAGGATGAACCCTCCGCCCGCCGATCCGGCGCCTCCGGCGGACCCGCCCGTTCCCTGCGTCCCCTCGCGGCGGAACCCCTCCAACTCGCCCTCGAGCAGCTCCAGGTTGGAGGTCCGGCGCAGCATGTCCTGCATGGTCTCGGCGTAGAGCTCCATGTCCATCTGGGCCCTGGGTCCCCACACCGCCGGGCCTTTGGAGCTGTTGAGCATGCGGAACTGGATGCCCGCGACGTCGGCGGCCATGCCCATCAGCCCTCCCAGGGCGTCCAGATCGCGGACCAGCTGTCCCTTTGCCACTCCCCCGATGGCGGGGTTGCAGGACATGCGCCCGATGGCGCGGACGTCCATGGACACCATGGCGGTAGCCATGCCGAGGCGGGCGGAGGCATGGGCTGCCTCGATGCCGGCATGTCCCCCGCCGATGACGACCACGTCGAAACGCCTGCGCATGGGGAAATAATCTACATCGTCCCGGACGCGCCAGGAAGGCCCCGGGGGGCCCGCCACGCCTGCCAGGAAAGCCCGGGGGCGCCCAGCGTCAGGGGCGGAAGCGATCCATGAACTCCGGCACCGTGAGCGCCTCCAGTTTTTTGCGGTCCCGGAACAGGGCTTCCAGGTCGCTCGCACGGCCCTCCGGGAAGCGGGTGCGCAGGTTGTGCCCGAGCTTCGCGAAGATGTGGGGCACCGCCTCGGCCCGCCGGCGGCGGTGACCCAGGGGATATTCCACCTCCACCCGGCGCGTGGCGGTGCCATCGGCGAAGAACACCTGCACCGCATTGGCGATGGAGCGCTTGTCGGCTTCCAGGTATTCCCGGCTGTAGCGCGGGTCTTCGCGGGTCGACATTTTCGCGCGCAGGGCGTCGATGCGCGGATCCCGGGCCGCCTCGTCGGAATAATCGCCCGCCTCCAGCCTGCCATGCAGCAGCCCGACGGCGACCATGTATTGCAGGCAATGGTCCCGGTCGGCGGGGTTGTGCAGCGGACCCGTCTTGTCGATGATGCGCAAGGCGCTCTCATGGGTGGTGAGCTCGATGCTTTCGATTCCGTCCAGGCGCCCTTTCACCTCGGGATGCAGGGCGATGGCGGCCTCCACCGCCGTCTGGGCGTGGAACTCCGCGGGAAAGGAGACCTTGAAGAGCACGTTCTCCATCACATAGGTCCCGAGGGGGCGGGACAGGACCAGGGGCTTGCCCTTGAGGATGACGTCCTGGAAGCCCCATTGCGGCGCGCCCAGGACGGCGGGATAGCCCATCTCGCCGCGCAGGACCAGCAGGGCCAGCCAGGCCGCGCGGCTGGTGGCATCGCCGGCGGCCCAGGACTTGCGCGAACCCGCGTTGGGCGCATGGCGGTAGGTCCTCAGGACGCCCCCGTCCACGAAGGCATGGGACAGGGCGTCGGCAATCAGGTCCCGGGTGCCGCCCAGGAGGCCGGCCAGGACGGCCGCCGAAGCCGCCTTGACCAGCAGCACGTGGTCCAGCCCCACGCGGTTGAAGCTGTTCTCCAGGGCCAGGACCCCCTGGATCTCGTGGGCC
>CBILQL010000243.1:0-7353 GCA_966238865.1 uncultured bacterium | reverse complement strand
CTCCCACTTGGGATTGCCCTTGGAACGGAGGAACTTCTCGGCGACCTCGAAGCCGTTGTCGAGGTCGGCCCAGGAGGCGGCCATGAAGGCCATGGCCTCGTCGCGCAGGTCGGCCTTGAGCTTGCCCTTGTCGGCCCGGTCCACGTATTCGAAATACCACCGGGCGGCGTTCTCAAAGTCCGCCATGTTGTAATAAGCTTCGGCGCGGTGGTACAGGGCCAGGCCGGCCTCGTTGCCGGGGTATTCCAGGGGCACCTTCTCGTAATGCTCGATGGCCTTGGCGTACTTGCGCTTGAGCAGCCAGTACTCGCCGAGGCGGAGCTGGGCCTGGACGTTCAAGGGATGGTTCGGGAAGCGGGTGACGAGGAGGTTCAGGTACTCGTAGGAGCGGTCCTCGTTGCCGATCATGTCGCTGATGAATGCGGCGCGCACGAGCGCGGGCGGGACGTCCTTGTGGCTCGGGTATTCCTTGAGGAAGCGCTCGAAATACCGCAGCGAGGTCTTATGGTCGCGCTTGGGCTGGATGGGCTCGGCGCCCTTGCGGTCGCGGTCCTCCCAGGTGGTGAACTCCTTCTCGTACTTGCTCTGCTTGATGAGGAAGCCGTCCTCCTCGTTCTGGTAGGTGAGGTTCGCCACCTGGAACATGGCCGAGGCGCAGCGCTCCGTCTTCTCGGTGCAGCTGTTGACGTAGTCCTGGAACTCCTTGATGCTGTTCTCGCGCGCGGCGATGCGGGAGTTCATGTCCTCGGGAGCGGACCGGGCTTCGCGCTCGGCGGCCTTCCCCTGCTCCCGGGCAAGGTCCTCCTTGTACTTGGCCAGGTCGACCTTGTACTTGTCCACCTTCTTCTGGCGCTTGGCCATGCAGTCGGAACGATCGGGTTCGTCCATGGCCTGACACTTCGCCATGGCCTGGTCGAGCTCCATCTTGCGCTTCTTCAGCTCGTTCAGCTTGCCGTCCGCCAGGGCGGTACCGACGGCGGTGAGGCCGCAGGTGAGGGCAATCGCCAGGCGGGTGGGGAGGGTCGCGTTCATGCCTTTATCCTTCTGTCAGATGAAATCCGGGGAGCGGGGCGCGGGGGCGCCTCACTCCACCTCGAGTTGCTGCATGTCGTTCTGGGAGGGTCCGCGCCTCTCGCCGGCGCCGCCCTTGATATTGATCACGGTCGCCTTGGTGAACTTGGCGTCCTTGATGATGCGGTCCTTGTTCTGGAGGAACTTCTCGGTCTGCTCGACCTCGCGCAGGTACTCCAGGTGGGCCTCGATCTTCTTGTGCACCTCCTCGAACTTGGGGCGCAGCTGTTCGCGCTTCTCGAGGACGCGCGGGGTCGGGAGCTGGTTGGAGAGCAGCAGGGCCTCCTTCTGCACGGCCAGGAAGTCGGGGCTCATGGCGGCGTTCTCGTCCCGGCGGCGCTGCACCTCGGCGGCGGCCACGGCCTTCTTCTCGGCGCCATCGATGGCGATGTCGAACTGCTTGATGGACTTGTCGTAGTCCTTGTCGAAGAAGGCGCAATAGCCGAGCAGCAGGTTGGCCTCGGGCACGAGCAGGCTGTTCGGGGTCTTGGAGATGATGTCTGCGGCGTACTGCTGCGCCTCCTTGAAGCGCTGGACCTTGATGAAGGACCAGGCCAGGCCCAGCAGGGCCTCGTCGTACTTCGAGCTGGAGGCCGAGACCGAACCGTAGTACTCGGCGGCCTTCACCAGCTGCGGGGGCTCCTTGCCGAAGTTGATGTGGCCCAGCTTGACGGCGGTGACCTCCTTCATGTCCTGCTCGGAGGCGTTGGAGGGCTTGGTCTCCATGATGTCGAGGAAGGCGGCTTCGGCCTCCTTCGGCTTCTTGAGGTTCACGTAGCACATGCCCAGGGTGTAGCGGGCGTAGATGTAGTTGGCGTTGCCCGGGAGGATGGGGCTCAGCAGGGAGATGGAACCGTGGTAGTCCTTCTGGATGTAGCGCATCTGGCCCATCACGTAGTCGGCGTCGCTCTTGACGTCGGACTCGGGATAGAGGTTCACGATCTGCTGGTAGCGCTTGGTGGCCTCGTCGAACTTGCCTTCCTTGTAGTCGATGTTCATCTGCTGGAACATGTACTTGGGACGCTGGTCGGAGTCGGTGTACTTGCGCAGGGCCTCGTTGTAGACGTCGCGGGCGGCCTGGTGCATGCGCAGGTTCTCGAAGGACTTGCCTTTATAGAAGGCGGCCTGGTCGACGAGGTGGAATGACGGATACTTGGTGATCACCTTGCCGAAGGCGTAGGAGGCCAGCAGGAACTTGCGGGCCAGGTACAGGCGCATGGCCTCGCGGTAGGCGTCCTCGGGCTCTATCTTGAGGCGGCGGTAGCGGGCCTCGCCGATGCGCTCCTCGCGGGTGGGGCCGACGCGGGTGATGGCGCGGAAGTTCCATACGAAGCCGCGGTCCTCGTCGTCGCCGCCGAAGGCGCTGGAGAGCTTGTCGTGGGACATGTCGAGGTCGAGCTGGAGGTAGCGGAACAGGTTGACGCGCTTGACGTTCACGGTGGCGCCGAACACGGGATAGCGGAGCTTGGTGACCTTGGCCTTGATGCCGAGGAGCGGGCTCAGGTAGTAGGTGGCCCTGGCGTTGGGGACGAGCTCGCGGCCGGTGCCGGGACCCTCGGACTCCTCGTGGGTGAGGTCGATGATGCTCAGCGAGGAAGCCAGTTCCAGGCGGCTGTTGAAGCCGCGCCAGAAAATGGACGCGTTGGCGTTGCGGGGGATTTTGTATTCGCCCCGGCCGTCCGGCAGCTTCACCTTGGGCTGGATGACGTTCTGCACCGCCAGGCCGAGCTGGAGATGGCCGTAGCGGGAGGTGCTGAAGGGATTGTAGCCGATGCCGATGTCGGAACCGTAGCCGAAGCTCTTGACCGCCCCGAAGGCGTTGAACTGGATGAGGGTGGCGTTGATGCCGAGGGCCAGCTTGTTGGCCAGCCCGGCGGGGAAGCCGAAGGGCATGCGCACGGCGTAGCCCACGGTGTAGGCGTTCTCAAGGTACACGGCGTTGGTGCCGTCGATCTTGGAGCCGTTCTCGAACACGGAGAAGCCGATGGAGTGGTTGTAGTCGAAGGGATGGACGGCGGAGATGAATTCCTGGCCGGCCTTGCCGCCGATGGTCTGGAACAGGCCCACCGCGACCTCGATCTGGTCGTTCTCGGCGATGGAGGCCGGGTTGACGTACATGGCGGTGTTCTCGCCGTACTCGGAGAACCAGTCGTTCTGCTGGTATGCGTGGGGCTTGTAGCTCACCTGGCCGTAGGAGGCCGCGGTCAAGGCGAGGGCGGCCAGGGTCGATAGAGTCAGGGTTTTGAAGTTCAAGGCTGTCTCTCCCTCAGTTTATTTCTTGATCCGGTAGAATTCGATGCGGCGGTTGATGGCGCGGCCGCCGGCGGTCTTGTTGTCCGCCTTGGGACGCGAGGAGCCATAGCCCTTGGCAACCAGGCGCCCGGGGGCGACGCCGCGGTTGACCAGGTATTCGCGGACCGTGTTGGCGCGGTCATGAGACAGCTTGATGTTGATCTTGTCCGAACCCTGGTTGTCGGTGTGGCCGGAGATCTCGTACTTCCGGTCGCTGTACTTCTCCAGCTGCTCGTACACCTCGTCCAGCTTGGAGTAGGAGTCCTCGGTGAGCTCGGCGCTT
This sequence comes from uncultured bacterium, assembly GCA_966238865.1. Classification (GTDB taxonomy): domain Bacteria; phylum Fibrobacterota; class Fibrobacteria; order UBA11236; family UBA11236; genus CBILQL01. The sequence goes on along the minus strand of CBILQL010000243.1, from coordinate 3,707 downwards.
CCGGTGCGGAAGTTGATGCCCTCCAGCACGAAGTTGTCCTCCAGCTGCTGCACCGCCTGGTCCGGGCAGCCGTCCTCGTCCTTGATGCCGTTCATGTTCTCGGGCTGGTCCGGGCACTTGTCGCTGGCGTCCGGGATGCCGTCGCGGTCGTTGTCGCCGTCGGGGCAGCCGTCATTGTCCTCGTAGCCGTCCTTGTCCTCGGGATCGGTCGGGCACTTGTCCTTGGCGTCCTGGATGCCGTCGTTGTCGTTGTCGAAGTCGGGGCAGCCGTCGTCGTCCTGGTAGCCGTCGTTGTCCTCGGCCAGGTCGGGGCACACGTCCTTGGAATCCACGATGCCGTCGTTGTCGCGGTCGCCGTCGGTGGAGACCACCACGTCCTTGGCCAGGAGGCCGATGTCCACCTGGCCGTAGCCGCGGCGGACCATGGGGCTCTTGGCGGCCACGAAGTAGTTCGGGGAGCCGAGGCCCGGGCTCAGGAAGAGCGGGTCATGGCTGATGTTGGTCTTGTTGATCTTGGTGTAGCGGTTGAAGGGGATGACGTTGTTGTAGATGTTGTTGTACACGATCTGGCTCTGGCCCGAGGCCGGGTCGGAGTAGATGCCGTACTCGCGGTTCTCCTGGATGATGTTGTTGCGCACCACGATGCGGCAGGGGCCCTTCAGGGTGAAGCCGCTGTAGCCGTTGCGGATGACCACGTTGTTCTCGATTCGGGTGTCCAGGGACTTGGCGCCCCAGGCCAGGATGCCGCTCCAGCGGTTGCCGTACACCACGTTGTTGTAGATCTGCGGCAGGGAGATGAAGGCGCCGATGCCGGCTCCCTGGTTGTCGAGGATCCAGCAGTGGTGGATGTAGGGCGAGGAGTTCTCGCAGAGGATGCCGTCGATGCCGTTGGTGATGGTGAACTTGCCGATCTCGGAGCCTGTGACGGCGTACACGGCGGGACCCTTCCGCATGCCGTCGATGATGCACTCGAGCTGGTTGGTGCCGAGGAGGACGACGCCCTGCACCAAGGTGACATTCTCGCGGTAGCGCCCCGGAGAGACGAGCACCGTGTCCCCGTAGTCTGCGCTGGTAAGACCACCATTTATGGTCGGGAAGTCCCCCGGGACGCGGATGGTTTTGGCATCGACGCTGCCCAGGCCAAAGACGCCGCCGAAGAGGCTGCCGCACAAGAGTGCCGCGTACAAATATCTTTGCATACTTTGTGGTCCCTATTTGTATCCTAAAGTGGCACGCACCGCGGGAAAAAAACGCGATGGTGATCTTCGTCCTGCACCAAGTTATCGCCGAAGTCGGCCCAAGTCAATCGGATTTTGAAAATATTAAATTTGGAGGGATCCTCGGGGTCGACCTGGCGAATCTGACGCAAATTAAACACCCTTCAAAGAAGCCCCAGAGCCTGCAAGGATCGGGAAAAAAGTTCTATTTCAACCGCCGCAAGGTGCGGATTTCCGCCGGTCCGAGCGGGTCCCCGGGAAGGTAAAACACATGGCAAGTCCTGCACAGCTACTCACTTCCCTATTTCTCCTCCTGGCGGCCGCCCTGGTCCTCTCCTGCCGGCGCGACGGAGCCGACTCCCAGGCAAGGCCCCTGATCCTGGCCAACAGCGCGGAGCCCCCGTCGCTGGACCTGCACGTCGTCACCGGCCAGCCGGAGCTGCGGGTGCTCGGGGCGATGTACGAAGGGCTCGTGATCCGCGGCCTGAAGGATGCGGCCGTCAGACCCGGGGTGGCCCGCACCTGGGAAACCACGCCCGACGGCCTGACCTACACCTTCCGGCTCCGGCAAACCCGCTGGTCGGACGGCTCCCCGCTCACCGCCGGGGACTTCGTCCGCTCCTGGCGCCGCTTCATCGATCCGAAGACGGCCAGCGAATATGCTACCCTGCTCGACGTGCTCAGGAATGGGAAGGTGGTTCGCGAAAAGAAAATGCCGGTCGACTCCCTGGGCGTCCGCGCCCCGGACGACACCACCTTGGTGGTGGAACTGGCGCATCCGGTTGGGTATTTCCTCGACTTGTGCGCTTTCGAGCCGTTCTCCCCGCTGCCGCTGGACACCATCGGCAAATACGGTGAAAAGTGGACCCAGCCGGGCCGCCTTGTGGGCAACGGCCCCTACCGCCTCGAATCCCATAGGCGGAACGTCGAAATCGTGCTCGCCAAGAATCCCCATTATTGGGACTCGGCCACCGTCAAGCAGCCGAGCCTGATATTCAAGCCGGTCGAGGATCAATTGACCGCCTTCAACATGTTCATGGGAAAGGAGGTGGACTGGATCTTCAATGTCCCTCCCGGAAAGCTGGAGGCGGCCCGGAAAATGCCCGGGTTCTTCACCGGCCCCACCTTCGGCACGTACTATTATATCGTCAACTGCAAAAAGCCGGGTTACGATTCCCGGGATCTCCGTCTGGCCCTGGCCTATTCCATAGACAGGGAAAAGCTCATACAGCGGGTGATGAAGGGCATCCCCTCCCTGGCCACCGGCCTGGTCCCCCCTACCCCGAAGTACGCCGGCCCCGGACTGAAGCTTTTCGACCCCGCAAAGGCCCGCGAGCACCTGAAGAAATCCGGTTTCGGCCCCGGCAATCCCCCGCCCGCCCTCCAGATCCTGTTCAATACCGCCGAGACCCACAAGGACATCGCCGAGGTGGTCCGCCAGATGTGGAAGGAGAACCTGGGGCTGGACGCGGAGCTGGTCAACTACGAATGGAAGGTGTACCTGGACAACACCAAGAACCTGAACTATCCGGCGCTGGCCCGCGCCTCCTGGTTCGGCGACTTCCCCGATCCGCTCTCCTTCCTGCAGCTGCATGCCAGCTGGGACGGCAACAACCGCACGGGATACAGCAACCCCGCCTATGACAAGGCCCTGCTCGAGAGCGAAGGCATCGCTGACCCCGGCAAGCGGTTGGAGAAGCTGCTCCAGGCCGAGGAGATCCTGATGGCAGACATGCCCGTGATACCTATCTATTATTACGCCATCACCGAAATGCGGAACACGCGCCTGCAGAACGCCTTCCCCAATCCCCTGGGCATGTACTCCTGGAAGGACGTGCACCTTGCGCCATGACGGCGGCGACGGCGGGGAATCCGCCGCTGACGGAGCCGGGACGGGGGCGGCATGAGGAATCCCGTCGACTTCCTGCGTCGCCTGGCCATCCGCCTGGCGCTCAACCTGTTCACCCTGATCTTCATCGTCTCCCTGTCCTTCGCCATCATGCGCTCGGCGCCCGGCAAGCCGTTCCAGACCGAGCGCAACGCCTCGCCGGAGGTGCTGGCCGAGCTGCACCGCAAGTACGACTTCACCTATTGGCAATACCTGCGCGGCATCTTCCTGGAAGGGGACCTCCGGCATTCCTATTCCTATCGCAACGACACGGTGCGCGAGATCCTCGCCGAGGCCCTGCCGGTGTCCATGGAACTGGGCGCCTACGCCCTGCTGGCGGCCCTGGCCGCCGGGCTCTTCTTCGGCCTGCTGTCGGCCCTGTACCGCGGCCGCTGGTTCGAAGGCGCCATCATGACCTTCGCCATGATCGGCATCGCCGTGCCGAACTTCGTCCTCGGTTCGTTCCTGCAGCTCGTCTTCTCCAACAAGCTGTACATCACCCCGGTGGCGGGATGGAACGGCCTGGAGAGCAAGGTCCTGCCGGTCATCACCCTGAGCCTGCTCTACGTCGCCTACATCACCCGCATCGCCCGGGGCAGCTT
>CBILQL010000242.1:0-7365 GCA_966238865.1 uncultured bacterium | reverse complement strand
CTTCTGGGCCAAGGGCCCTGGAGCGATGCGCGGCAACCATGCCTCCCTGGTCAAGGAGCAGGGAGGCTGGGTCTGGTTCGATCATGCGGCCAACTACACCGGGTCCGGCGACATCCCCAAGGTCTTCGCGGACGGCGGCGGCTGGCTGGCGCACCTGGAGGCCGGCGGCATGCTCCTGCTCATGGTGTTCCCCGACATCGCCCAGTCCGAGGCCGCGCCCGGTGAGGCGGAGGTCGAGATTTACACCGAGCCCAGCCGGAAACTGATGGAGATCGAGCATCAGGGCGCCTATGCTTCCATCCGCGCCGGGGACTCGACGACCTACACCATCCGCTGGTACGTCCGGCGCATCCCGGCCGCGGCGCCGAAAAGCGTCGGCAACGCCGGCCTCGTCGCCTTCGTGCAATCCCTGCTCGCCCGCAGCCCCACGGGATTGGCCGCGGACGGGGTCGGCCGGCCCGCCCGGGAGGCGAAACCCGCCGGCCGGGGCTTCCGCGCCCTGGATCGGAAGGGAAGGCCGGTGGACGCGCGGGGACGCGTCGACAAGCCGTCCCCGTAAAGCCCGGCGCATCCCGGGCGCGGATTCCCTTTCCTCGCAGTCATCGTCCCGCCGCCTTGCCAGGAATCCCGCCCCATATTCCTATTCCGTCGAAGCATGCGACACGATAGGCCTTCCTCCCGGATCGCGTCCCGACTCCCCGGACTCCCCGCCGCGCTCCGGATCGCCGCCGTCCGGACCGCCGCCCTGCTGGCGTCGCTTCCCGGGCTGGCCGCGGCCGCTCCCGTGATACCCCAATTGTCCGGCTCCGCCTATGTCTTCGCCTTCCCGGAATCCGGCCCGCGCCTGGAGGTGAGCCCCGGCACGGGCGCGCGCATCAGCTCCCTGAAGCTGGACGGGGTCGAGTTCCTTTTCCTCGATCGCGGCTCGCCGAACTGGGGATCCACCCTGTGGCCGGCCCCGCAAAGCGCCTGGAACTGGCCTCCGCCGGACGCCCTGGACAATGCGGCCTATACCGGCGGCCCCCAGGGGTCCGTGCTGATCCTGGTCGGGCCCAAGGACGGAACCACCCAGCTCGCCTTCACCAAGCGCTTCATAGCCGACGATGCCGACACCTCCTTCACGCAGATGTACGTGATCCGCAACGTCGGCAGCGCGTCCCGGCAGGTGGCCCCGTGGCAGATCACCCGGGTGCTCCCCGGCGGCCTGACCTTCTTCCCCGCCGGCCAGGGCGCGGGCCGCGGAAACCTGGCCGGGCAGGTGAAGACCGTCGAGGAATGGAACTGGTTCGACCTGGACGCAGCCGCCCTTCCCGGCGGCACCCCCAAGTATTTCGCCGACGGCGCGGAGGGCTGGATGGCCCACGTCGACAAGCACAACAACCTGCTCCTGGAATCCTTCGCGGACATCTCCCCCTCCGAGGCCGCCCCGGACGAGGCCGAGATAGAGATCTACGCCGACAACGGGAAGCGGTACATGGAAATCGAGCACCAGGGAGCCTACGTCACCCTGCCCGCAGGAGACTCCCTGTTCTGGACGACCCGCTGGTATCTCCGCAAGCTCCCGTCCTCGATAAGCCGCACCCCCGGCGACCCGGCCCTCATGGCCTACGTCTCCGCCATCGCCCGCCGCGCCTCCGCCGCGCGCGCCCCCCAGGGTAACTCCAGAGCTACCCAATCCCCGGCCCTGCGCGCACGCCGCGCCACCCCCGCCTACCCCGGCCGCTCCCCCGAGTCCCCGGTGGACGCCAAAGGCCGCCGCCTCCCCTGAGACCCCGCAGGCGCAAGCCCTCGCGCCCCCACCGCGACGACTTCACGTCTTCCTGCGAAGCCGCCCTCCCCCTCCAAAGACACAGCCCCGCCCTACGGAAACACGCTCTTCACACGATCGCGCAAGCCTGCGGACCCTTCCTTGCCGGGTTTCCTTTTTCTGGCGTGGCTGGTGCGGGGCAGGGAAGCGTAGGCAGGGGAGGATCGGAAGCGTGCGCACCCCGGGATATCCAGTGACCGGGCGCTTGAGCCGAGCTTCGCCCGCGCCCCGGACGCGCCGCCAGCCCCTCCCCATTCACTTCAGCAAGCGGCCGCCCGGAAGCGTCCGCAGCGATCACATCGCGTTAACGAGCGAGGCCCTTGAGCAGGATTTTGAGGGCCGCGGCCTGCTTCAACAGGGCTTTGAGGGTTTTCTGCGCGGTCTTCACCTTGCGCTGGGTGCGGCCGTCAAGGCCGCGGGACTTGCCCGGCCGGCCGGGGCGGCCGCGGCCGGAACCCGGGTTCATCCAGCGCTTCAACGCGATGTAGGAGACGCCATATTTGCGCGTGGCGGCCGAAATGCCTCCGCGTCCCCGGGAATTCACGAAAGCCAGGATCTCCTTCTTCTCCTCATCGTCGTAACGCTTCCCGGTGTTGCCTTTTTTGGTCGCCACTTTCCTGTCCTTTCCATCCGGTCGCCATCGCTACCGGCGTAATCCGCTCGCTTTTGCGGGATCAAGTATAACAATTCGCCGTTCGAGGCGATAGCAAATAGTATAAAAAACGCATCGCGGGCGCGAAATCTTTTTTTATGACATTTACCCTTTTTTTATAACATTTGCGCAACCCGCGAGTAATGAATTCGATTACTCGCCATCTCCGCGGAGCGTAACCGGAAGGCGACAGGCGGTAGCTATATTTCCACCATGGACGCACAGACAGCCCCGAACCCGCACGGATTCCCCGGCGTGGACTCCCTCCTGGGAGGCGCTCCGCCCTCCCTCACCCTGGATCCGCGGCCCGCCGAAATCCTGCCGGCGGCGCCGGCCCTGTCGCCGGAAGCCGTGCGCGCCCTCGCAGCCGCGGCGCCCGTGCCCCCGCCCCGCCGCCGCCTCCTTGAAGGCCTGGCCCTGCTCTGGCACGATCATTGGGACCTGGCCCACGCCAAGGCCCAGGAGCACGAGGGGCAATCCGATCACGATCTCCTGCACGCCATGGGCCATCGCCGGGAAGGCGATTATCCCAACGCCGAATACTGGTTCCGATCGGCGGGCCGGCATCCTTGCCTGGAGCGCATGGACGCGGCTGTCGCCGCTATCCTGCCGGCGGGCGATTCGCTGCGCCGGGAACTGCTTCCTTCCGGGCATTGGTCGCCGAAGGCCTTCGTCGCAGCGGTGCGCCGGCATGCCGGGAAAACCGACGATCCGGCCGCGCGGGAAACCCTGGTCCGCGTCCAGGCGCTGGAATTCCGCGTCTTCGCGGAATGGCTGCTCCAGGGCTGATCGCCCGCCCCGGATCCGCGCTGGCACGGGGGTTGCGCCCCCGTCCCCAGAAAATATTTTCACCTTAGGCAGTCAATCGAACACCCTGACGAAGCAAAGGTGGTGAACATGCTCAACGCAGCGATCCTCTTCCTCATCATCGCCCTGGTTGCCGCGGTGCTCGGATTCGGCGGCATCGCCGGAACCGCGGCCGGCATCGCCAAGATCCTGTTCTTCGTGTTCCTCGTCCTGGCAGTCATCACCTTCCTGAGCGGCCGACGAACGCCGGTATGACTCCGGCATGAGGTATATTTCTCCCGGCCGGCCCTGAACCTCCGGCCGGGAGAAGATATGCTGATCCAGGAAGACCACGCCGATCTGGAAACGCCCTCCGGGGAGATGCGCACGCACCTCTTCCGGCCCCTGGGAGGGGGGAGTTTCCCCGGGGTGATCCTGTTCTCGGAAATCTACCAGGTGACGGGCCCGATCCGGCGGACGGCGCGTCTCCTGGCCGGGAACGGCTACCTGGTGTCGGCGCCCGAGGTATACCACGAATTCGAGCCCAAGGGCTGCGCCCTGGCCTACGACAAGGAAGGCACGGACAAGGGCAACCGCTACAAGACGGAGAAGCCCATCCCCGCCTTCGACGCGGACGCCCGGGCCGTCATCGCCCACCTGCGCTCCCTGCCGGATTGCAACGGGCGCATCGGCTCGTTGGGGATCTGCCTGGGCGGACACCTGAGCTTCCGCTGCGCCATGAACCCCGAGGTCCAGGCCGGCGCCTGCTTCTACGCAACGGACATCCACAAACGGTCCCTGGGAAAGGGCATGCGGGACGACTCCCTGGACCGCATCCCGGATCTGAAGGCCGAGATGCTCATGGTCTGGGGCCGGCAGGATCCCCACGTGCCGCGGGAGGGCCGGGATCTCATCCGCAAGGCCATGGACGATGCCGGCACCATCTTCACCTGGCACGAGTTCAACGCCCAGCACGCCTTCCTGAGGGACGAGGGCCATCGCCACGATCCGGCCCTGGCCCAGATCGGCTTCTCCCTCCTCCTAGAACTCTTCGACCGCCGCCTCAAGGCCGGCTGTCTCGAGCCTCCGGCCGGGTCGAAGCCTGGCTAAAGCGAGATCGCTTTAGCCAGTTCCTTCTGAATCCGGGACACGCGCTCGAGCTGTCCCTTGGCGGGGAAGCGCTCGTAGAAGCCGTCATTCTTGAAGGTCTTCTTGAGCTCGGACCAGGGCGCGAGACGCTCGACCCAGCGCTTGACGCGCCCGTCGGCGGGATCCTCGTCGGTCTTGGAGAGCTCGGCGCAGACGCGGATCAGGGCCTTCAGGGTGACGGGCTTGGTGACCATGTAGTCGGACTTGCCCCAGGTCTCGCCGAAGGCGGCGGCGGAGGCCTTGAGGAAGTCGCGGAGGACTTCGTAGTAGCGCTCGGCCTGGTGAGTCGGCGACAGGTCCTCCTTGAAGTCCCATTCCGACTTGACCCAGCGGTTGACCTCGTTGAAGAGCTCGGCCTGGAGGATCCACTTCTCGCGCTTGCTCTTGCCGCCCAGGCGGTTGATGCGGTACTGGAGAGGGGAATCGTCCTTGTTGTAGAGGTGCTCCACCACCTTGGCGCTGCAGCGCTTGTCCGGCGAGGCGAAGGACACGCGCTCGTAGAGGTCCACCAGGTGGCTCTTGTTGATGCGCGTGGGGGTGGAGTTGATGATCACGAACATCTCGGTGGCGAAGTCCTCGCTGCGGCCGTCGAAGATGACGCAGGGCACGTTGATGGTGGCCGCCTCGTTGCGGCGCTCCTTGAAGAAGAAGTGCAGGGCCGCGAGGCGGTGCTGGCCGTCGATGATCAGGAACTTCTCGGTGGGGGTCTGCAGGTTGCCGACCGAATCCTGTCCTTCCAGGGGGCGGAAGCGGAGTTTCTCGGGGGTGAAGAGCAGCACCGTGCCGGGGATCGGCGGCTGCTGGCTGGCGGTTTCGTAGAAATTGCGGATGGCCTTCACCTTCTCCTTGGAGACCTGGCGCTGGAAGGCGGCGTCGCTCTTCTCGATTTTCCCGATGAACTTGGCGATCTCGTCCTCGGCCGGGGCGCCCTCGCCGGCCAGCTGCCCGCCTTCGTCATAGAAACGGCTGATGAACCGGACCTTCTCCAGCAATTCCTCCGCCGGATAGGCGGCGAAGTAGAATATGGCGTCTTTCTGTCGAACCTGGGTAGCCAGCATTTCCGGTCTCGTTTCTTGAAGGTTGACGTAGGCTAGGAGGGCACTTGGACGATGAAACCTCGCTTGTTGGCCGGCCCCCGCAGGGCGGGCCGGCCTGGGTTAAAAGTAAGAAAAACCCGGCCGGATTATAACGGATTGAAGGGTAATTCCCGGGATTCCCCCCGGAATCATGCCGGATACCCCCTCGCGCGTCCGCCCAAATCGAAGCGCCGGGCCGGTCTCCGCTCCAAGCGCCCCGGCATTACGCTGCGGTCGTGCGATTGCGCTCACGACCCGCCGGGCTGGGGCTAATCGGCGGCGCGGGTCTCCCCGCCTGCTCACGGAGCCCCCGCCTGCTTACGGAGCCTCTGCATGCTCCCGGAGCCGGGCCTCGGGACTCGGGCCCCGGATCCTGGGCCGCCGGGCCGGGATTCAAGGCTCTGGAACAGCGGGTCGGGGCCCAGGGTACGCGACTGCAGATCACCGGGGCATAGCGTCCCAGCGGCCGCTCAACGAGGCCGCCATGCGGATGAAGTTGGGGATTTTGTGATGACCCCGACGGGCCGGGCGGCCGCCGGATAGCGGTCCTATCTCAGGATGTGACAGGGCTTTGACCGGGGAAACCGACCCTTTCCGTACCCTCTGGCGGCTGGCCCGGAACCCCCGGATCCAGGAGGCTCGGAGCCCGTTTTTACTACTTTTTCCAAGGACTTACGGAGCACTATGGACCCCCGCCAATTCCCGGATCAATTGGGCCGTTTCGGCCAATTCGGGGGCAAATTCGCCCCTGAAATCCTCATGCCCGCCCTTGAGCAATTGGAGGAGCGATACCTGTCCCTGAAGGAGAAGCCGGAGTTCCAGGCGGAGCTCTCCCTCCATCTCCGGGATTTCGTGGGCCGCCCCTCCCCACTGTACTTCGCCGAGCGGCTGACCCGGCATTGCCAAGGGGCGCGCATCTTCCTGAAGCGCGAGGATCTCAACCATACCGGGGCACACAAGATCAACAACTCCCTGGGGCAGGTGCTGGTCGCCCGCAGCATGGGCAAGAAGCGCATCATCGCCGAGACCGGGGCCGGCCAGCACGGGGTGGCCACCGCCACCGCCTGCGCCCGCTTCGACATGGAATGCGTGGTGTACATGGGGCGGGTGGACATGGAGCGGCAGCTTCCCAACGTCCACCGCATGGAGCTGCTCGGCGCCACCGTGGTGCCCGTGGACAGCGGCAGCCGCACCCTCAAGGACGCCATCAACGAGGCCATCCGGGACTGGGTCACCCACATCGAGACCACCCATTACGTGATCGGATCGGCCCTGGGGCCCCACCCCTATCCCCGCATCGTGCGGGACTTCCAGAAGGTGATCGGCGAGGAGACCGAGCGGCAGATGCGCGAGCGGGAGGGGCGCCTGCCCGATTGCCTGGTGGCCTGCGTGGGCGGAGGCAGCAACGCCATCGGCATGTTCTACCACTTCCTCGACAAGCCCGAGGTGGCGATGGTCGGCGTGGAGGCCGGCGGCGAGGGCGTGGCCACGGGCCGGCACGCGGCCCGCTTCGAGGGCGGCACCTTGGGCGTGCTCCAGGGCACCCGCAGCTACGTGCTCCAGACCCCGCAGGGCCAGATCGCCGAGACCCACAGCATCTCCGCGGGCCTCGACTACGCCAGCGTGGGCCCCGAGCACTCCATGTACCGCGACCTGGGCCGCATCCGGTACACCTCCGCCACCGACGACGAGGCCCTGGAAGCCTTCCACCTGCTCTGCCGCCTGGAGGGCATCATCCCCGCCCTGGAAAGCTCCCATGCCGTGGCCCATGCCCTGAAGCTGGCCCCCACTTTGGGATCCGACAAGCTGCTGGTCGTCAACCTCTCCGGCCGGGGCGACAAGGACATGGGCACCGTGATCGCCGAGATGAAGGCGCGCGCCGGGACCGACACCCG
>CBILQL010000241.1:0-7370 GCA_966238865.1 uncultured bacterium | reverse complement strand
CTACCGCTTCACCGCCCTGCTCGACCGCCTCAAGGGCAAGGACGCCAACAACATCCTCCAGAGCTACACCGACATCCGGCCGGGGCGCCCGACCGACCAGGAGCACCGCGTGCCCGCCGACGACATCCGCGATCCGTACCTCCGCGAGGAGGCCTCGCCGCTCACCAAGCTGCACGCCCTCACCATCCTGTCCGCCGAGCACCAGGTGCACGACTACTACATGAACATCGGGCCGATGTTCGCCGATCCGGTGGCGCGCATGCTCTACGCCGAGATCGCCGCCATCGAGGAGCAGCACGTCACCCAGTACGAGTGCCTGCAGGACCCTTCGGAGAGCTGGCTGGAGAAATGGCTGCTTCACGAGGCCGCCGAGGTCTACAACTACCACTCCTGCCTGCAGCAGGAGGAGAACCCGCGGATCAAGGCCGTCTGGGAGCGGTTCACCGACTACGAGCTGGGGCACCTGCACCACGTGATGGATCTCTACCGCCGCATCGAGGGCAAGGATCCGGAAGCCCTGCTCCCCGCCCGGATGCCCGATCCGCTCCGCTTCGAGAGCCACCGCGACTTCATCCGCGAGGTGCTGGCCAAGGAGACGGACCTGCGGGCCGCCGGGACCGCGTTCGTGCCCAAGGACCAGGAGAGCCCGGCTTCCATCGCGTACCGGGCGCGCCTCAACGCTTCGGGATCCCCCTCCATCAGCGTGGCGGCCGGCTACCGCTGGGCCCCGGGGACGGAGCAACGGCAGGAAATCCCGGCGCCGGCCGCCTGAGAGGCGCCGGACGATCGGGGAAGGAGGACGATATGAAGAAGACGGCAGAGACAGGCATGAACCGCACCGGGATGGCGACAGCGCCCCGCAAGGGACCGGAGCAGGAGGAGAACTCCTGGCAGCCGGCACCGATCCAGCCAGGCGATCCCTTCGCGCCCGACAGGGTGCGGGCGAGCTACGAAGAGGAATCCGATCCGGTGGGCACGGTGCCGCCGCCGGCAAGCCTCAAGGGCGCCGTGAAGACGGCCGCGCAGAAGGGCCTGGGGCGGAACCCGTCCGCCTTCCTGGACAAGATCGGCGAGCGCCTCGCCTTCGAGCGCACGGGCACGCGCATGTACGGGCTGCTGCTCGCCAAGCTGGAGGCCGGCGCCTCCCCTTCAGGCGCGGCCTCGGCCGAGCGGCTGCGCGAGTTCCGCGATCAGGAGAAGGAGCATTTCCGCATCCTGTGGGAAAGCCTGGAGACGCTCGGAGCCGACCCCACGGTGCAGACACCCTGCGCCGATCTGGCCGGCGTGAAGTCGGACGGCCTGGTCCAATTGCTGTCCGATCCCCGCACCACCTTCGCCCAGGCGCTCGACGCCATCCTCATCGCCGAGCTGGCCGACAACGAGGGCTGGAAACTGCTGATCACGATGGCGGAAGGCATGGGACAGGACAAGATGGCGACGGCATTCCGCCGGGCGCTGGCCGAGGAGGACGTCCATCTCGATACCATCCGCGACTGGTGGACCAGCTTGAACCTGCAGGAAGCGGACGTGAAAAGTTGAGGATGCGTCGAACGAAGCTACGGCGTATTCCTTCGCAATAATCGCTCATTATCATATTTTGAGCGTTTTATTTCGGTTTTGATAGGATATTTTCGATTCCATACAGTCTATTTTCTGCAGATGACCGGATTGGATGGTTTGCTTTTGACGACTTCCCAGGCCGCCAGCCTGCTGCAGGTGCACGAGAGTTCGGTGAAACGCTGGAGCAGCGAGGGCCGGCTCCATCCCGCCAAGACTTCCGGAGGGCACCGGCGCATCCCTTTGCCGGCCCTCCTGGAGCTGGCCCGGGAGATGAGGTCCGATTCCCCCCTGTTGCGCCTGGGGCCGAACGGAGCCGAGCTGGCGCAGGCCACCCTGGCCTGCCGGGAACGGAACGATTTCCAGCCCATGGTGGACATGGTGGTCCGCCTGTGCGATCACGAGCCCGTGGAGCATCTCCTCGGCGCGCTCGAATACCTGTCCCAGGCCGCGGGCATCCCCATCCCACGGGCTTTCGACTGCATCCTCGCCGCGGCCCTCCGGCGGGTCGGCAGGCAATGGGAGGAAGGCTCGCGGACCGTGGCCATGGAGCACCGCTTCACCCAGAAGGTGCTGGACGCCCTGCACGGCCTCCTGGCCGCGCGCCGGAACCGCGCCGCGGCGGGACCGGAAGCGCCCTCTCCCCTTGCCCTGGTGGGCTGCGCCGAGACCTGCCAGCACGAGATAGGCGCCATGTTCTGCCGAGTGGCCCTGGAATCGGACGGATGGCGGGTCGGATACCTCGGCGCCAACGTGCCCTTCGAGGAATTCGCCTCCCTGCAGGCGCATCTCGGAGCCTCGCTCGTCTGCATCTCCTTCGTCCCGCCGGTCGGCAACGCCGACGCGCGCCGCTGCCTCAGGATCCTGTCGGACCTGTACCGCGCCGACGCCCCGTACGCCCTGGCCATGGGCGGCGGCGTCCTGGATCCGTCGCTCCTGGAGGCTGGGGATCTCCCTTTCCGCGCGTGCAAGGTGCACGGCGGCACCGAATCTTTCCTGCACTGGGCCAACGCCAGGCTCCGTCCCGGCGCGCCGCCGCGGGCTCCCGCAGCGGAGGCCGCATGAGGACGCAAGCCGCCGCGCCCGCTTCTCCCGCCACCGCGTCCGCTTCGCGCGTCGACGCTGCAGCTTCGCCTGCAGCGCCGGCCGCAGCCCCGGGGATCGGCCCGCCGGCCGGGGGCGCGGGCGGGCTGCCCGGCTGGCTCCGTGCGTTGGCCGCCGCCGAAGGGGTTGTGAAACCCGTGAGTTACCTGGCGCGCCATAGCCGTTCCTTCCGCTTCGCGTCCCGCTTCCTGCCGGGTCCCCGGGCCCTGGAGGTGGCCGAGATCTACGCCTTCTGCCGGTTCACGGACGATATCGTGGACCGGGAGGATGCCGGGGATACTGATGTTCGCGAAGCGCGCCTGGACGATTGGCTCCGCCTGTCCCGCCTGGCCTATGCGGGGGAATGCACCGGGCTGCCGCTGCTGGACCGGCCCCTCGGGGCCATGGCGCGGAGCGGCGTTCCCTTCACCTATGTGTCCGAACTGGTGGAAGGCATGCGCATGGATCTGCGCCACGCGCCGTACCGCACCCTGGCGGACCTGGACGTCTACACCTACCGCGTCGCCGGGGTGGTGGGCCAATGGCTCACCGAGCTGTGCGGCATCCGCAATCCCTGGGCGCTTGCGCGCGCCGCGGACCTGGGAGAGGCCATGCAGCTCACCAACATCCTGCGGGACGTCGGCGAGGACTGGCGGCGCGGGCGGGTGTACCTGCCCCTGGATGCCTTGGCCCGGCACGGACTGTCCCCGGAAGACCTGGCGGAGGGCTGGAACTGGCGCGGGCGCCCGCCGCGGGCCTACCGCGACCTCATGGAAGACCTCATGGAGGAGGCCGAGAACCGCTACCGTCGCGCGTTCGCGGGCATCCCCATGCTGCCGGAATACTTCCAGCGGCCCGTGCTCGTCGCCGCCCTGGTCTACCGCGGCATCCATGACGCCCTGCGCGGCAACACCTATGACAATTTCCGCCTCCGGGCCGCGGCCTCGCCCCTGGAGAAGGTGGCGCTCGGGATCAAGGCGTCCTGGATACTTCCCAGCCTGCGCACCCTCTACTCCGCGCGCGGGCCCGCGACGGAACGCGGAGCCCTGCCCGGGCGGGAACGGATGGCGTATGGCGCGTGAGACCGGGACGGTTGGGAACGGGGCGCACGGGACCGGAGCCCCGGGCGCAGGAACCCCCTGCGCATCGGCGCGCGGCGTCAAGGCAGTCCGGGTCGCGGCGCTCATCCTGGCGCTGGGTTTGGCCGCGCACGGCGCGGAGGCCGATGCGAAGGGGGCGGATCCGAGGGCGACGGCGGGCCCTTCGGCCGCCGAGGCCGGCGCGGAGGAAAAGGATCCGGGTCCTTCGGCCGCCGAGGACGCCGACGTGCGGAATCTCGGCCTCGACGATCTACGGCGCCTGGAGGCCGCCCTGGCCGCCGCTCCCGACAGCCTTCCCCTGCGGATGGATCGCCTGCGCGTGCTCTACGTGCTGTCGGTCCGGGACGAGCGGCTGGCCGGCGAAGGAGAGCGCGAGCTGGAGCGCCTGCGGCCCCTGGCCCCCCGCGAGGCCGCGCCCCTCCTGCAGGCCTATCGCGGGGCGTTCCGCGTGCTTGACGCCAAGCACTCCGCCTGGCCGCCCCGCAAGCTGGAGCACCTGAAGGCCGGCCTGCCGACCCTGGACTCCGCCGTGTCGGCCCGGCCGGACGAGGCAGAGATCCGCTACCTGCGCCTGGTGAGCTGCTACTACCTGCCTTTCTTCATCGGCCGCGGGCAGAGCGTGAAGGACGACTTCGCCGCCCTCGCCCGTCTGCTGCCGGAAGCGCATCGGGACTACCCGGCCCGCTGGTACCTTGGCTTCGCGCGCTTCGTGCTGGAGAAGGGCTCCCTGGAGGAGGACCGGCGCCGGGCCCTGGAAGCGAGCGTCGCCCGGGTGGAGGGGGCGGAATCCCCGGGGAAGGGACGGCCGCGGTGACCGGCGTCCCGGGAGCCCGCTTCTCCCCCTTCCTGGCCCGCGGCTTCGAATCGGTGTTCGTGCCGCTGCGCAACTTCCGCCTCGGCGACCTGCATGTCCTGGGGATGCCGGAGTCCCTGCCCGGGGACAGGCCCGTGATCGCCATCGCCAACCACGTCAGCAACTGGGACGGCTTCCTGCTGCGCGAGCTGCAGAAGCGGCTCCGCCCGGGCTGGCCGGTGTACAGCGTGATGCTGGAGGAGGAACTCCGACGTTACCCCCTGTTCCGCGCCCTCGGCGGCCTGGGCATCCGGCCGGGCTCCGCGGCCTCGGTGTCCCGCGCCCTGCGCACGGCGCGGTCGCTGCGGGAGGCTGGGCCGGACTTCTTCTTCTCCTACTTCCCCCAGGGGCGCATCTGGCCGTCCTTCCGCCGGCCCCTGGGCTTCCTGGGCGGCATCGATCTCTTCCTCCGGGCCCTGGCCCCGGCCACTTTGCTGCCCGTGGGCCTGCACCTGGAGCCGCTCCGCAAGCTGTCGCCGACGGCCTTCGTATCGGTCGGCCGGCCCCTCAAGGTCGACCGGCCCTCCCCCATGCACCGCATCCTCGAGGATCTGGTGCAGGCCCAGGTGGACCGCATCCACGACTTCCTGGCCGCCCACGGGGAGGACGCGGCGCTCCGCGTGGACGCCTTCGGGGCGGCGCGGGCATGAGCGCGGCCTCCTGGCTGCCGCCGGGCGCCTCGGTCCTGGCCCTGCTGCCCATGTCGGCCCTGACGGCCTGGAACCTGCTCCGCGCCCCGCGCCTGGAGCGGGCCCGCGCGCCGATCCGGCGCCGCGCGGTCAGCATCCTGGTGCCGGCCCGCGACGAGGAGAGGAACCTCGGCGCTCTGCTGGCCCTGCTCCTCGCCGAGACCTGGGAGGATCTGGAAATCCTGGTGCTCGACGACGGGTCCCGGGACGGCACCGCCGCCATTGCCTCGGCTGCTGCCGAGGTTTCGGCGAGCGCCGGACCCGAAGCCCCTCGCGTCCGGCTGCTGGCGGGCGAGCCCGTGGCGCCGGGCTGGCTCGGGAAGAGCTGGGCCTGCGCGCAATTGGCCGCGGCGGCCCGCGGAGAGGTGCTCATCTTCTGCGACGCGGACGCGCGCCCGCAGCCCGGGGCCGTGGCCGCCACCTTGGGGTTGATGGAGGAGCTGGGCGCGGACGCGCTCTCCTGCCTGCCGCGCCAGGAGCTGGGCAGCTGGGGCGAGAAGGCCCTGGTGCCCCTGGTCCTGCACCTCCCGGTGATCGGCATGCTGCCCCTGCCCCTGGTGCATCGCCGCCCCGAGCCGTCCCTGTCCCTCGGCGTCGGCCAATGGTTCGCTTTCGGCCGCGACGCCTACCGCCGATGCGGCGGCCATGCCGCGGTGCGCGACGCCCTGGCCGAGGACGTGGCCCTGGCCCGCAGGCTCAAGCTCGCCGGCTGCAAGACGGCGGTGGCCCTCTCCACGCGCCTGGTGTCGGTGCGCATGTATCGCGGCTTCGCCGAAGCCTGGGAGGGCTTCGGCAAGAACCTGGTGGTCCTGACCGGTTCCGGTTGGCTCCGCCCCGCCGCCGTGCTCGCCTTCTTCCTGCTCGCCTACGTCGCGCCCTGGGCCATGGCCGCTGCCGTGCCCGCCGGCCTCGCCTCTCCCGCCTGGCTGCTTCCCGCCGCCCTGCTGCTGGGACAGCGCCTGGCGGTGGCGGCCACCTTCCGGGAGCCCCCCCTGTCCTGGCTCTGGCATGTCCCGGGATCCCTGCTCGTGGCGGCCCTGGCGCTGCGCTCCCGGGCCGGCTTCCGGAAGGGAAGCCTGCGCTGGAAAGGCCGCGTCCTCACCGCCGCGATGAGGCCCGGCGGGGGACCAACCAAAGGCCTGGTCGAGCCGTCCCCAGGCGGCGCATCGCCCGGCGATCGTCCAGTCGCGGAGCCGGCAGTAACAGATTTGAAGGCGGCAGAAGCGGATATGAAGCCCGCTGCGACGGAGGAGCGATGATGCCGAGAGATGGACTTTCCTTTCGGAGACATGACACCCCGGGTAATGGACTTTCCGGCCGTGGATACGAGGCGACGGGCGACGAGGACGACGGCAGCAACGAGGCTGGGGACGGCGGCCGTGGCGGGGCCGGCCGGGACGGATCCTTGCGGGCGGTGGTGATAGGAGGCGGGTTCGGGGGATTGGCCGCAGCCCTGCGCCTGCAGGGGCGCGGCGTATCCGTCACCCTGCTGGAGAAACGCGCGGCGGTGGGCGGGCGCGCCAGCCGCCTGCAAGAGAAGGGCTATACCTTCGACATGGGTCCCAGCCTCATCACCGCGCCGGAGGTCCTGGACCGGGCCTTCCGCGCCGTCGGATCCAGCCTGGCCGCCCGCCTGGACCTCGTCCCCCTCGACCCCTACTACCGGGTCTGCTTCCATGACGGCAGCGTCTTCGACTACAACGGCAACCCGGAGGACATGAAGGCACGGATGGCCCGCTTCCATCCCGGCGACGCCGCCCGCTTCGACGCCTTCATGGACGCCATCCGGCCCATCTACGAGGAAGTACTGGAGAAGGGACTGGGCTCCACGCCCTTCTGCGACTGGCGCACCATGGCCCGCTTCCTCCCGGCCGCGCTGCGGCTCAAGGCCTACAAGACCGTCACCGGCTTCGTGAACGGATACTTCGAGGACTTCCGGCACCGCTTCCTGTTCAGCTTCCACCCCCTCTACATCGGCGGGAACCCATTCCGGTCCCCGGCCGTGTACCTCATGATTCCCTACCTGGAGCGGAAGGGCGGGGTCTGGTACTCGCCGAGGGTCAGGTACTGCGGCTTCTGCACGCCCGG
>CBILQL010000240.1:0-7392 GCA_966238865.1 uncultured bacterium | reverse complement strand
CCCGGCTCGATGGAAATGAATTGATTGGGAGGGGATTCGGAAACCTGGCTTTTACCCACGGTAACTCGTGATGGAAAATCGGATGGCATGGACCTTGCACATTACCAACCCTCGCCGGTGCCAGGGTTGGAACGGGCAGATACGGGAAAGGCGGACGGTCATGGATTGGAGCGTGCAGGGATTCAATCGCCAGGTGGTGCTGGTGGTGGACGACGAGGACAGCGTCCGGAGATTCATCCGCGACATCCTGGAGGCCGAAGGCTATAAGGTGCTCACCGCCCGGCATAGCGTGGACGCACTTCAACTGGCTGCGGAATACCGGGATACCATTGATCTGCTGCTCACCGATTTCGAGATGAAGGTGTTCCAGAACGGCGCCGATCTGGCCACCTGCTTCCGCATCCTCCGCCCGGAAACCCGCATCCTCCTGACTTCGGGCTCCACGCTGCCCGCCCATGCCGGAAGCGAAGGAGAAACCTGGGACTTCCTGCCGAAGCCGTTTTCCCGACAGCGGCTCCTAGACCAGGTGGGCCGTGTGATAGGCTGCGGCACCGGGGCCAAGAGCCAGGCCCGGCTCCAGCCGGCTTAGCGGCCTGCCATGGATGGAACGATTGTCTTTTCGACGCGCAATTATGCCGGCCTGGGGAGCGACATCGCCTGGGCGGGCGGGTTCGTGACCGGGGCCGTGGAGACCCGGACCTGGCCGGACGGGGAGCTCTACCAAAACGTGAAAACCCCTGTATCCGGGAGGGACGTGGCCCTGGTAGCGGGCACGGGCAGCGAACCCGATACTCTGGAGGCTTTCGATCTGGCTTGCGCCTTGGTGGGCCAGGGCGCCAGGAGGCTCACGGTGCTCATCCCCTTCTTCGGGTATTCCACCATGGAGAAGTCCCGGCGGCCCGGCGCGGTTCTTGCCGCGAAATCCCGGGCCCTGCTCTGGTCGGCGCTTCCTCGCGCCCCGCAGGGGAACCAGATCCTGATCCTGGAGCCCCACTCCCCGGGCTTGCCGTTCTACTTCGGACCGGAAAACCGGGTCTCAGGGCTCGATGCCACCTCCCTGATGATGGAGATGCTGGACGGGTTCCCGGCGGAAGGCCATATGCTGTGCAGCCCGGATATCGGCCGCATCAAATGGGTGGACGCCCTGGCCTCGGCCACCGGCCGGGAGGTCGCCTTCGTGCTGAAGCGGAGGCTCAAAGGCGGGAGCGTCGAGGCCTTCGGAGTCTATGGGGATGTGAAAGGCAGGAACGTCATCCTGTGCGACGACATGATCCGGAGCGGAGATACCCTGCTCCGCGCGGCCGAGGCGTGCCTCAAGGCCGGCGCCCGGGAGGTATCCGCCGTCGCCATCCATGGGGCCTTCGCGCCGGGTGCGATGAATACGCTGCGGGACTCCGGCCTTTTGAAATCGCTGCGCTGCACGGATTCGCATCCGGAGGCCCGCCGGCATGCCTCCGAGTGGCCGGCTGTGGCTTCCTGCAAGCACCTGGCGGCCAGGGCCCTGGCGTCTCTCCAGGGTTGAAGCCCGTGTCATTCTGTCACCTGTTGTGACAAACAGGCAGAGGGTCCTCCTCTTGGCTGTCGCGTCAGGGGTGCCCCGAATCGATTCCCCGGAGAACCCGCCATTGGCCCATGACTTGCTTTAATCGGGGCGAACGCGAAAGAGGGCCCCATGGTCATCTCCAAAGTCGGTTTCCTGTACGTGAATTCGCGCCTGACCCGGGAGGATATCCGCAAGCTGGCGGACCTCCAGGCAGGCTGGTGCATGTCCCTGTTCCTCCCCCTGGGCCGCAACGGCGGCGACGCGGATCAGGGACAGCTCCTGCTCCGGGACATGGGCCGGAAGGCCCGGCGGGAGCTCGCCCTGCGGGGGGCTTCGAGCCGCGTCATCGAATCCATCCTGGCCCCGGTGGAACGCCTGGAGGAAAACGATCTCCGCCTCTGCCGGGCCGAAGGTCTGGCGGTCTTCGCCTCCCAGGGCGGCAGCGCATGCTTCCTGCTGCCGGATGCGCCGGCGGAGCGGATGGAAATCGATTTGCGCTTCCGCCTGGAGCCCCTGGTTCCGATCCTGGCGGAGGAGGACGGCTTCTTCCTGCTGACCCTGGGGCTGCACGGGGCGCGGTTGTGGAAGGGGAATCGCCAGGATCTACAGCCGGTGCACCTGGCCGGCGCCCATCTCCTTCCTCCCCAGACCCCGCTCTACGACAAGACCGAAGCCGCCGCCTTCTGCAGCGAGGTGGAGCAGGCCGTCCTGCATTCCACCCAGGGGAACAGATGGCCGCTCATCCTGGCAGGGGCGCATCCCATCCTCGCCCAGTTCCGGAAGGCCAGCGGGAACCCGTCGATATTGGACGACAGCATCCTCGGCGATCCGGAATCGGAATCCATCGGGCTCGGGATGCATGCCCAGGCCTGGGATATCCTCAAGGACGCCCGCCGCCGGGAACGGGAAGCCGCGCTGCGGGAATTCCGCGAACACCCGGCGGGGCCGGGCATCGCCGCCGGCATCACCGACGTGGCGGCCTGCGCCCGGTCCGGGATTGTCCGCCACCTGTTCCTGCGGAAGGGTTATGCCGAATGGGGAAGCCTGGATGCCGGCACCGGCAGGATTACCCTCATGCCGGTCCCCACGCCCATCAGCGAAGACCTGGCCAACCGGGCCTGCCTGGATACCCTGCTCCATGACGGCAGGGTGCATGTCATCGAAGAGAAGGATATGCCGCCGGACACCGGCATCGCAGCCCTTTGCCGGTACTGACGGGTACAGGCCGGGCGCCGGTTCAGGCCGGGAGGCCTCCAGGCCCTTCAGACAGAACCTAAGGGGCTCCCGGTCCGTTGCGCACCCGGCCCCCCGTCAAAGATTCTGATAGCCGATGGCGGCTTCCGCAACGCCCAGCAGGACGTCGTGGTAGAGATACAGCTTGCGCCATTCTCCTCGATCCAGCTCTTTCAGCTTCGCGATCCGATCGGGGCGGGGCTTGCCCAGCTCGTCCAGGAAGAACTTCTTCTCGCTTTCCAGGATCATGCCGAGGGCCTCCTCGATGCGGTCCGATTCCACCAGGTCGAAGAACACCCCGGACTTGAGGTAGAGGTCGGAGACCGGCGGCTCAAGCAGCACCACGATGCCGGTGAGCAGGCCGTCCTCGAGGGTGAGGGCGTCCAGGTCGCACTCCTCGATGGCCTGCAGGCGCCGCTCGTTCAGGTCGGTCAGGTTCTTGTCCTCGTCCAGGAAAACGTCCCATTCCGTGGGATGCACCAGGCCGGACGCCGCCTGCCAGCGGCCCGTCTGGATCTTCCGGTAGAAATCCGCGGCCATGGCCTTCCGCGCCTTCTCCTGGCCCTCCGGGGAGCCCTCCTCCGGCGGCGACTTGGGGGCGTCGGCCTCCTTTTCCACCGTCACCGGTTCTCCCTGGTCCAGGCAGGGCAGGCAGTCGAATACGCCTTTCAGCCGCCCCCGCACCAGGTCGATGCGGCGATCGGTGGACAACGCCTTGAAGTCCAGGGCGTCCAGCTTGGTCTTGATGTCCTCGGGAATCCTGCCGTCCTTGCCGACCATGCGGGCCTGGTCCTCGGGGACGAGCATGGCCACGGCGCGATGGTATTCGCCGTTCTGCACGGTGGTGGCGAATCGGGAGAGGACGTCCAGCAGCTCTTCGGGCTCCTGGCAGGAGCGCCCGGCCACTTCCTTGAGCCCGGAAGGCTCCGGGGCGCGATGGGCGCAGGCGGTGAAGGCGATGGCGGCGGCCAGGGCCAGGCCGGTGGTCGGGAGCGTCGGTTGCCTCATGGATTTTCCTCCGGGGTTGTCGGCGCCATCGGGGTACCGCCTATGCGGGCGATGGCCTTCACAAGCCGCAACGCAAGCCCCGTACCAATCCCTGAAACACCGGTGAGACCCCGGTAACCTTGGCGGGCGCCGGGATTTCCCCGAAGAGACCGGGTATCCCCGCCTCGGATGCGCAGGCCCGGGGCGGGGATACGACCTGGCATGCCGATTTGGCGGGACTCCGGCCAAAATGACATGGCTCCTGCAGCTGTACCTTGCAAGTTCATCCACGGAAATGGAGATTGCATGCTTATCGCACTTTGGGATCCGGAAAGACAACCGGGCCTCCGGGGCACGGCCTTTGCTTTTGCCGGTCCCCGACGCGAAGGAGGCGCAGGTGAACATCATCGAAGTCCACGGGGTGACCAAGGACTATGCCCTGGGGAAGACCCGGGTGAAGGCCCTGCGCGGCGTGGACCTGGACATCGCCAAGGGCGACCTGGTGAGCCTCATGGGACCCTCCGGCAGCGGCAAGACCACTTTGCTCAACATCATCGGCTGCATCGACCGGCCGGACGGCGGCAGCGTGAAGGTGGCGGGCCAGGAGCTGACCGTCCTGCGTGACAAGCAGGTAACCCGCCTGCGCCTGCATCGCCTGGGTTTCATCTTCCAGACCTTCAACCTCATCCCGGTGCTCACCGCCACCGAGAACGTCGAGTTCCCGCTCCTGCTCCAGAAGCGTCTGACCCGGGGGGAGATCCGCGCACGGGCGGAAAAGCTGCTCGACGAGGTCGGGCTGGCCGATTTCGGCCATCATCGCCCCGCGGAGCTCTCGGGCGGCCAGCGGCAGCGCGTGGCCATCGCCCGCGCCCTGGTGACCCATCCGGACATCGTGCTGGCCGACGAGCCCACCGCCAACCTGGACTCGGCGACCGGCGCCTCCATCCTGGAGCTGATGGAGGAGATGAACCGCAGGGAGCAGACCACCTTCCTCTTCTCCACCCATGACAAGAACGTGCTCAAGTACGCCCGCACCGTGGTGAACATGGTGGACGGGAAGATCGTGGAAGCCTGAGGCATGGCCCTGATCCTCAAGATCGCCTGGAGGAACCTGTTCCGCCACCGGGGCCAGAGCCTGGTGGTGGGGGCCATCCTCTTCCTGGGGGCGCTGCTGATGACCCTCGGCAACGGCGTGGTGTCCGGCATGGATCGCGGGTTGCGCGAGACCGTCGTGAACGGCTTCACCGGCGACCTGGTGCTGGTGCCGGAGAAACAGGCGGGCGACAACGTCTTCATGGAGATGATGGGGCGGGCGGTGGAGCCCCTGCACGGCTACCCGGCGGTGGAGAAGGCCCTGCAGGCGCATCCCCTGGTGGATCGCTTCCTCCCCGTGGGCAAGAACACGGCCATGTTCATCAACGAGGACGGAGGCATGTCCACGTTCCATTACCTGCTGGGGGTGGACTTCGAAGGCTACCGCCGCATGTTCCCCCGCACCATGGATCTGAAGGAGGGCAGGCTCCCGGAGCCCGGCCGCCCGGGATTGCTGCTGCCCACCGGCGCCCGCAAGGATATCTACAATCAGACCAACATCTGGTTCGTCCCGAAGGGCGCCGGGCTGGACACCGCCAACCTGGAAGGCGACGCGAAGGTGCATCGCGGCGACCTGTCCCTGAAGTCGAGCCTGGTGCTGCTGGGATTCAACCAGGACAACAGCACCACCGACATCCGCCTGGACGTGGACGGGGTGTTCCGCTACCGCTCCCTGAACACCATCTTCGGCAGCTTCATCCTGGTGGACATCGAATCCTACCGCCAATGCCTGGGATATTTCCGGGCCTCGGAGCGGACGCGGGGCAAGGTGAGCGCCGAGGACAGCCTGCTCCTCTCCCTGGGAGAGGGCGGCCTGGACGCCCTGTTCGACGGCGAGGGATTGGTGGACCGCCCGGCCGCCAATCCGCCGGCCGCCGCCCGGCCGGAGGCTGCCGCGCCGTCCCCGTCCGCGGAGGCCCCGCAGGATCCGGCCGGCGCCGGACCCGCTCCCGGAGCGCCGCCGGCGGCTGACGCCGACCTGGAGCAGGGGACCTACAACCTGGTGCTGGTGCTGCTCAAGCCCGGCGCCGATGCCGAAGCCGCGCGGGCCGGCCTGAACGCAGGCTTCCGCCGCGATTCCCTGCCGGTCCGGGCCGTCGGCTGGAAGGCCTCCCTGGGTCCCGTGGGCGAGATGGCCACCCTCATCCGCGGCGCCCTGTTCGTGTTCGTGAGCTTCCTGTTCCTGGTCGCGGTCATCATCATCATCAACACCCTGAGCATGGCCGCCCTGGAGCGCACTCCGGAGATCGGGATGATGCGCGCCATCGGGGCCCGCAAGAGCTTCATCGGCCGCATGTTCCTGGCGGAGACCACGGTGCTCTCCCTCACGTTCGGTGGCCTGGGGATAGCGGCCGGCGCGGTGATCGTGGAGGTCGTCTCCCTGTTCCGAATCACGTCCGAGAACGACATGCTGCAGATCTTCTACGGCGGCGATACCTTCCGCCCGCTCCTGACCCCCGCCGACTACGCCCTATGCCTGGCCCAGCTCGCCCTGGTGAGCCTGGCGGCCGTGCTGTATCCCCTGAGCCTGGCCAGGCGCATCACCCCCCGGGACGCGGTGTACAAGGAATGAAGTTCCTGCTGCTGATAAGCTTGCGCAACCTCCTGCGGCAGAAGCGGCGCAACCTGCTGCTGGGCGCCGCCATCGCCATCGGCATGGCCGTGCTCGTCATCGCCAACGCCTTCTCCCACGGCATCTCTGACTTGATGTTCAACCGCATCCTCACCTTCGTCACCGGGCATGTGAGCGTGGCTTTCTCGGTGAAGGGCAATCTCGGCAGCCCGGTGTTCCGGGACGGCGAGCGCATGCTGGACCTGGCGCACCGGGCATTGCCGGACGCCAAGCGGGTGGTCGAGGGCCTGGGCATCTTCTCCCGCGCCGTGGGCAACGGCGTCTCCGACAACATCGTGCTCGTCGGCATGGACCTCCGCGCGGAGGCATCCGGGCAGGAGCCGGCGGAGCTGCGGGACAACTTCCGCATGATGGAGGGCGCCTTCGAGGACATCGTCCGCGAAGACCTGGAGAACCCGGTGCTGCTGGCTTCGGAGAAGGCGGCCTACCTCAATGTGAAGCGCGGGGACGTTCTGCGGGCGCGCTTCCAGGACGTGTTCGGCCGGAACCAGGCCGTGCGGCTCACCGTGGCCGGCATCTTCAAGCCCGCCAACATCTTCATGACCGCCCCGGTGTTCATGGACCAGCATCGCCTAAAGGCCCTGGCCGGCTACGGCCCCCATGACATCAGCAGCTTCCAGGTCACGCTCGCCGATCCCAAGCGCAGCGCCGTGCCCGCCGGCGATTCCCTGCACGCAGCCCTGCAGCCGCCCCTGGCCGCCGCCGCGGGACGTCTCGCCTACGGGACCCGTTCCGCTCCGGCCACCGTGCTGGGTTTCAAGGTGGATACGGCGTCCCTGCGGGCGCTGGCCGCGGTCCTGGGCCTGCCCTCGCCGCCGCGCTCGGACACCGGCCGGCAAGGCGCCGAGGCCGATCCCGGCGCGCCGTTCCCGCCCGTCCCGGCGCCCGTTCCGGGCGCCCGCTT